>JAOZFZ010000012.1 GCA_027491945.1 Thermoproteota archaeon
GTATTAGGGAGGCCAGCAACCCGCCAAGTGGGATCGACGATACTACAAGGTAGCTGCTCGAAACTTTGGCGAGGAAGGATGCCCTTAAGATTAAAGATACGGCTGTAAAGGACAGCCCTGCCATAAATGATAGTGTTAGAATTTTAGTAGCTTTCAGTTTTCTACCATCGGAAAGCAATGCGAAGTAGGGTGTGAGGTATGCTGCCCCTATAAGAAGGCACGCTACAATGCCGGAGGCTACGACAGTTACTTCAGGATTTACTATTTGTATCGATGCTACACTTTTTGACACTGTCAGGCATAGTATAAGCGGGTACAATTCTATTTTCATAACTCCTCTTAGGCCATCGTTTTCCTCGATGGATGAAGCCAAGTATGGGCTGAAGCTATAGTAGAAATCGTTGAAGACATCCATAAAGTTGGACCCTAAAAATGTCGGCAGTACAACTTTATCTCTAAACTCTCTCAGCGTTTGTACCTCCCTGGAAAGCTCAGACCCGTAGGTAGCAGTAGCGATGATGCATCTTCCCTGCTTTTCCACCTTTAAAATGGCAGTAGTGGTTTTAATCGTCCCGTTAGCGGAGCCTTTAATTATCATTGTGAATACGCCTGTCTCTGTTCCCGCTGTAATCTGGAGAGTTGAAACCCCAGGAACGTTGACCGGGTTTGGGCTGAAAGTCCACACACAGTCGGAAGGTAAACCAGTCAAACTCAGCGTTACAGCTGCCGGGTTCCCAGCTAGAAGGGCTGTAGATACTGTAAATGTGATGGTTCCCCCGGGCTGCACCGTAGCCTCGGAAGGCTGTACCTGAATCTGGTAGTCAAACTCTGATGTTGGGGTCTGGGGAGGCTGGGTTGTTGGCTGAGGCGTGGTTATCGGAGGGCTGCTGCTTATGACAAGGGTTGCCGTGGCGATATGGCTCTTTTCTCCTCCTGAGACATGTAATGTAAGTGGAAAGGTTCCAGTGGTCTGTCCGGCCTCTATCCTAATATCATATATGTTTTCCCCCTTCTCGGTGACGGTGAATGATGCATCTGCGGGTAGGCCGCCTACATCTATAGAGATTCCGGCTGTAAAGCCGTGTTGTGGGGTTATTGTCAGCGTGAAAGTCGCGCTACCCCCGGGGAGAACTGTGAGGCTGCTTGGCTGAATGTCAATGCTGAAGTCTGGAGTTGCCCTTTTAATATGGAACTGTTGGCTTTCGGATTCTAGCCATACATGTCTGGACTGGCAGCCACCGAGCCATTCAACTTTAAGCTTACAGTTCTCAGCTTCAACTTCCGGCACCTGCCACATGTAGCTTCCAGTATTCTCTACACAGCTCATGTACTCCCAGCTTGCACCACCATTAGTTGAATAGTATAGCTTGACATAGCCGGCATCGCTAGATTTTCCATTAACTGTGGCCTTCCACAGTATCATGTATCTACTTCCAGCCGTGATTTCTTCTCCTGACCTGGGTTTTCTTATTGTAAGGCTCATGGACGGCGGTGAATATGTGATCTCAACCCTAGGCTTAAAGTTCTCACATTTCCCACCGGTAGCCTCGCTAGAATATAGTTTAAGCTGTGTTCCGAGAGTTTGAACTATGATTATCAGGCCGTTGTTCTCTTTCTCCCCGTTTATAACACTCTGAATGAAACTTTTAACATCAAACATCAGGCACTTGCAGCTTCCACAAATCCTCCAGCCTGTTTGCACGTCTACATACTCGTCTGAATCGTAGTCTCCACCATTATTACCCCACCCAATGTTGCACGTTCTCTTAAGCCAAGTCACGCATCCCTCGTCAAACTTACCGCCGGTAATCTCATATACATAAATTTCGAGAGGAATTTGAACAATAGTTGTTTCTGCAATTGTTAGGACGAGATCGGCTCTCTCGACAACTGAGCCTGGCGGGATAGCTGAGAGGTCAAAGTATAACAAAACTCTCTTAGACTCCCTCGCCTCTAAATGGCCAAGAATTAGATACTTCGAATCACCATAGTTGTCAAAGTGGTGGGCTTCATCGATGTAAGTATCTTCCTCAATGTATATTGTCTCCTCTATAGAGAAACCTTTCGTAGAGGTAAGAACCACCATTTTTGAACCCAATAGGCCAGTCAATACCACTATGGCTAATGTAAGAAACCAGAAGTTAGATCTCTCCATTTCGAGAATTAGACCTCCAGCTGATATAAAATGTTAGTCCAAGCCGGTCGATTCTTCGGGTTTCAAACAGGAAACCTTAAAGAATTATAGCGATATTTGAGAGCTTCAACTTAAGTTTAACCCGTTAAACGCAGAAATGCCCTATTTTCCTTCCCCTGTTAGCCTGATGCATCTTTAAAGACCATAGTATGTTCAGCTATATGTTATATCATACATTCCAACGGCATATTAGGTATGGATATGGGTTTTAAACCCTGAATTGGAATCTCTAGGGAGCCCTGATTGTAGCTTGCAGGTAGATATATTATCTTCTCTGGGGATGCGCTTCCAAACTTTATCTTCCCTTTAAGCTTCCATATAACTTTCTTCATATAGTAGTTTGTGAGCTTTTCTACTTCCTCCTTACTTGCAAAGGGAGGAACAACTTTTACACTGTTCTGTACTGGTAAATCTCTAGCTTTCGACACAAGATCTTCGACGATTTCCACTCGCAACTTTATTCCCCTAGGACCTCCCTCTGATGCAACGTCGGTAAGTAAGAGTTCAGGGTTGAAGATGTATTTTCTGAACGCTAATGGGAATACCGCGGGTACAAAGATCCTTCCTGTTTCAGCTACGCCCTTCTTTGAGAGGAACTCTCTTCTTTCGTAGGTATAAGTTATCCTCACGGACCAGGATGCTACATACGTATCCCCGTATCCTGGGATGACATGCAACGTTCCCAAGCCGGTCTTTGCGGAGATTATTCTTTTTGCTTCTAATGACAGCCTCAGGTACGAGTCTAAATCATATATTCTTCTTATTTTCTCTTTTCCGTAAAGGTTTATTCGGCCTCTATCGTATTCCCTGAATAAATGGGTTATCCTTATAACAGATTCTCTAACGTGTACCCCCGATGTGAAGGCAATATCAATGAAGTCAACCATGTTCTTAATACTTTCTATAATCTTCGCCTCTCTCTCCATGGTCGGGAGCATTAAAGAACTAACCGTTGCGAAGAGCCTTCCCTTCATAGCCTTGCTATTGTTCCTTAAAGCTTCCTCTATAGACTCCTTGGCTTTACCGGAGTTTCCGCTGATCAGCTTATCAGCTGATAGTGCAGCGTAATATAACGCTTTAAACCTTAAAATGTCAAATTCCCTACCCTTTATCCCGTCGAGTGACTCGTAGGCTGACTTAAAATTGTTCCATAGAATGCTATAGGTCCAGTCACCACTGTTCACCGATCTGGCTATGTTAAGCAGATGGGCGTATGCTGTGTAAAGGCCTATAACCTCCTTAATGAAATTTTTGTCTCTTTCAGCTATAGCCAGGGGTTCAAGGCTTTTAATAGCGGCAGACCTCTTAAAGGCTTCTTTAGGTAGGCTGGTTACTGTAAACTTGTACCTGAATGGTATGAATGGTGGGGGGAGGAGCTGGTGGTTTGAAATCTTCATGTAATTCATTTGAATGGAAGAATACTCTGGTACAAGTCTAGGTCTTATATTGTATCTAAATATGCTCTGCCTCGCAGCTATGTCCATGGTTGAAGCTGCCGAGAGAGCTACATCCGGAATAAAGTTTTTAATCCAGTTATACACTTCAGCTTTGAAGCTTTCCATGTCTCTTTCTACATCTACAACTCTCTGACTATACCCGCAATACTCACATGTGTAGTACTCGTCAGAACTCTTAGTGAGTGGGGCACCACAATTAACACATCTTAAAATCTCGAGTTTCATTTATATCATCCGTAAGTACGTGATTCAAGGGCGGAGATTCTAGAGCTAAGGTTTGCTTCAACTCTTCTGAACTCAGAGATAAGCTTTCTATACTGTGGTTCCCAAATCCTCCTAGAAACTAGGGTTACAACTTCATAACACGTTCTGCATATGTATATGCACTCCTCATCTGAGGCTTCCTCGTCAACCGTGGTTTGCAGATAGCGGGAGGGACTTAAATCTAGCTTGTAGAAATTTACACCCTCACCCTGAAATTTTCTTCCACATATCCAACACTGGGCAACTTTAACCATACTGCTCAATCTTGACTCTACAAGACTCACGTATTTCGAGGATGAAGCTGAAAGATAGCTTAGGGCTTTGCTATAGAGTTCCGCTGAGGACTCAGGATCAACGTCCTCTTTCAGCCTTGCCTCAAGCATTAATGCAAGACCAAGATAGCCCTGACCCTTTGTTACAGGGTTTTCCTCAACACCCAGCAGCCCGTTTAGAACAAGCGGTCTCCTAAGGGTGAGGTAACCACTACCTATCTCCTTTAATGCTTTAACTAATTCGACGGCGCCTTCTCCATTAACTTCCTTAATCACCTCCAGTTTAGGTCTAACCTGCACCTCCAGAGCCTTTAACCTTGCCTCTTCAGCAACTTCAGAGGCTACAGCTTCGTATGGGATTTCAATCTTCACATTCCCAAGTGTCTCCATCTGCTTTGAGCATTTCATCCAGCTGTTGGCCGACTGGGTTAGTAGTGCATAGTACAAGTATGAGAGAGCATAGGCTTTACGCGATAAAGCCTTATCTTCAGGGTTTGGACTTTTCGCAAGGATGATGGCGGCTCTACCGAAATGTTTGACAGCAAGCGGCCAGTTTCCCCTGTTGACCCCCTTGGAGTATGCCTTCTCCCACTCCTTAATTCCCTTCGTGCGGCTTGACACCATTCTCTTTACCTTCGTTTTATATACATCTTCAACAAATATAATAATTATCTGATTTACATATGTTTTAGAGTACACCGTTGAACTAGAAACATTTATTATTTATTATCGATGCGTTAGAATTGTGTTATAATATTGTCAGAAAGACTAGACGAGGTATACCTGGCCAGGGCCAGGGAGAACATAGGGCTTCTACAGAAGCTAATGGAATACTTTCCAGGCTATAAAGGATATAGAAATAAAGAGATGCTCAGAGAAACTGATAGAAGGGTTAGAGAAACAATATACGAAAGGCTGATTGAAGTCATTAACACTCTTAAACAAGCGCTGAGACACCTAGCCTCCACAGATTTAGAAGCAGCCAAAAACATAGATAGAATTATTACAAGGGTTGAAGGACTTGCCGAGAAGGTTAGACATGCAGAGTACGGGTATCAGCCTTTCATGTCCCACATAAGAGTAGGGAAAAAGCAGCTTAGGGCAATGCTCAGGTACGATGCAAATATAGCATTTAACCTTTCAGCCTTGATAAGGTCAGCACTTAGCTTGCGGATGGAAGCTAAAAAGGAACAGGGCATCGCAGATGCGGCTTCGGAGTTTGAGAGTCTGTTAGATGTTCTAGAGAGAACTCTTGCGAGAAGAAAGGAGTACATGTTAATTTCAGGAGGTGTAAAGTAAGTTGAGAAGAAAGACAAATGTTATAGAATGGAAGAATCCACGTCCTGACGATATAGTGTGGCAGTATCCTGACGAGGAGATTAGGTGGGGATCAATACTTATAGTGCACGAGTACGAAACAGCAATGTTCCTACGAGACGGCAAAATCTACGACGTTGTACTCCCTGGAAGACACATGCTTGAAACGCAGAACCTCCCACTTTTAACCTCCGCCTACAAGCTTATTATGGGTCTTAGAGAGTCACCGTTCAAGGCAACCGTTATCTTCGTATCACTTAAGCAGTTCAAGGGAAAATTCGGGTTGAAAACTAGGACAAGGCTTAGCCCGAGATCCAGCTGGATGACAGAGCTACAAGCCTATGGAGAATACTGGTTCAAAGTTGAGGATCCCTCCCTATTCCTAACCCAGATCATTGGCTCAACACCGAGCTTATCAACACCGGATGTATCCAACTTCATAAGAAGCTTTTTTATCCAGCAGTTCATGCAGGAATTCGGGAAGCTAGATGTTATGACTGCATATAAGAACCTGGAAGATATATCGCTAAAGATTAAGTCAAGCCTAGACGAATCATTTAGGCAGAGAGGCCTCAGGCTTCTCGACCTTAAACTAGCAGGTTTAAATACGCCGCTCCTTGAGAGGATGGAGCAGGCGGATCCAACCTATGGGCTTGCCTTGATAGCTGCGATTCAGGAGGGCAATGAAGACAAGGTTTTAGAGATTACGAGAACTGTTGAGTCTATGCGTGCAATAGGGAAGGCTGGCGGAGCAGGCATAGGTGCAGCCCTCGTTGCAATCCCACAGTTACTTGGACAACAGCAGGCAAATGTTCAGAGTAAGCATCAGAGGGAGAAGTCCCCCATCGAGAAGCTGAGAGACCTAAAACAGATGCTAGATGAGGGACTTATAACAAGGGAGGAGTACGAGTCTACAAAGAAGGAAATATTGAAGGAGATGACATAAAGAATGGTAGGGAGCATGGTATCAGACCATTTACTCTGTTAGCTTCTTTACTATACCGTAAACCGTTGCAAGACCGGCAATTATGAATATTAGGTCGTAGATTATGTTTGCTATCCTTTCTTCAAGCATTACAACCATCAGTGATGTGACAAGGCTCCGCAGGAACATGTAGAGTATTGCAATAACCACTAGGTTGAGAATATTATCTGTGACGCCTGAGGCTATTGATGCTTTGCTTTTCAGCGCTTCCTGATATATGAGGCCTAGAGGTTCACTTATTCCTTTAATGAGAACTGCCATAATTAGTACTAGGATTAGGCTGGCGAGCTGGGTTACATTGAGAGATATGGGCTTCCCCATCACTGTTGTG
>JAOZFZ010000002.1 GCA_027491945.1 Thermoproteota archaeon
AGCGGCGGAAATAGTCAGCCCCCTGCCTGTTATCAATGAAGGTTACGAGCTTTAGGGAGCCTATCTCACCCTCAGAGACCATTTTCTTAACTGTGCTGAAGACCCTGTTGTAGCGCAGGACGAAACCTGTCATAAAGGCTCTATCAGACTTCTTGACCGCGTCTAGGACCTCCCTGCAACCCTTAACAGTCGTGGCTATGGGCTTCTCGCAGAGGACATCCTTGCCAGCCTCCAGTGAAGCTATCGCTATCTCGGCATGCATGTAGTCTGGTGTTGTTATTATCACAGCGTCAACATCATCGAGGGCGAGAAGGTCACGGTAATCCGTAAAGATTTTAGCATTCAAACCGAGCATCTCCCTAACATTCCTAAGCCGGATGGGGTTAGAATCACAGAGGGCGACAACCTCAGCATCCTCAAGATACTCCCTACTCAAGAGGAAACCATAATGGGAACCTCTAGCACCAGTCCCAATTATACCAAACCTAACCCTACCCAAACCAGACGACCCCCAAACAACCACTAAAAATAACAAAACCAACAACTTAAATCTTCCCAAACAAACCCAACAAAAAATAATGACCATACCAGAGTCAGCTAAACCACGAGAAAGATGACACACCATCCTTCCAGAAGCCTAAGCGAAAAATAAAGATTTAAAAATGTGCTGAGTCAGTAAAAATCATAGCCGGGTTACCCTAGCCTGGTAGGGGGCAGGCCTGCTAAGCCTGTGGCCCGTTGGGCCTCGCGGGTTCAAATCCCGCACCCGGCGCCATAAATTCTGTACAATTTTTATGGTTATTTTTGGAAAGAACGTGATTTTGTATAATTTTGATGAAAATTGAAGAGGTTGAGGATGGAGTTTGAATCTTTTTAGTTTACTTCCAGATCATTCTTATTACTTTCACTCGGTTAAAGTCTTTATCGTTTGTATATATCTCTTCCACGTTATTCTTCCTCATTGTTTGTAATGCTAAGGCATTAACGAAGTCCAGATCGTTTTTTCATGTCGCTTATTGCTTCCATCATCTCGTTCCAAGAGACTTCTGCTTTCTTCATAGTTATGTAAGAATTTATCGCTGTTAGCAGCTTTTTACCTCTCTTCTTTTGTTGTTATATTCCAGCCAATCTACGATTTCTTGAATCACAGTTGGATTCGTAATCGCCGCCTTACCCTCTTCAATCCTTTGAAGTATCCTCTTGGCAGTCTCATAATCATCCTTGAGAGACTTAACAAGAACGTATATAAAGACGTTTGAGTCGACGAACCTCAAGTTTCAGACCTCGATAATTTCTTCTTAATTTTGTCTGCAACTGCCCTCTTTAACTCTTCTTCTATAGGCTCCTTTAAGGAAACGCCTTCAACCAGTCCATCAAGCACCTCCGTAGGATTAAGAACAGTTCTTGGTTGAAGCAAAATAACCCCTTCCACCTGATAGCACAAGCGTTAGGACATCGCCCTCCTTAATTCCAAGCCTTTCCCTGATCTCCACCGGTATGGTTATCTTTCCCTTCTGGAGCACCTTAATTCGAATACCCAATTAGATCACCCAAAAAGGTGATATAATAAGGATATATAAATTATTGCCACAGAGCTGAGATCATCCCATTCTCTCCGTTTTAACAGCATCTTCAATATGAACTTAGATTTTTTCTTCATGCCTGCACTCTTGAAAAGAGAGCCTTTTATAGACCGAGCGATAAATAAATCGTATTCAAAGGTTCGAACAAGGATATTAATCTATTCTCCGGTATCAAGCAGAAACCGCATAAAAGAAATATTTTTGTGGTTTAATTTTATCTTTTCATTCAGGGTGGTTTTATTGGTTGAGTTTGGTGAGGTTCTAGAGAGGCTTGATAGATTGGAGCATAGGCTCTCTGAGGTTATGTGTCGTATCGATGAGATCGGGATGCAGCTTAAGGCTGTCAATAAGACCTTTATATGTCTGTATCGTTCCGGTTGTCTGGATAGATGCGTTGTCCGTATAGATAGTGGTGAGACTCAGGGTTAGGGTTGTCTCTATATGTCGTCCGTCATTACCCCTCTTCCTTTTGCTCTCTCTTTAGTGGTACTTCTTCTCCCCAAAGTAGATTGGGACCCTTAGCCAGATCTTGATCGGCACTAAAAGGACAGGTGTAGGCTTCGTTATACGCGCACCAAGGATTGTATGCCTTGTTGAAGTTGAGGATGATCCATCTCCCATCCGGGGTTCTGTCAAACTCGCCGTCGAGTTCTATGTAGCGTCCGGCGCCGCAGGTCTCCCTTCTCGATGTTAGGTCCCTGAAGGGTACGAATAGCCTATCCTCCCTCAGGTCGCTCTTGTAGGTGTGGAGGATGACATCCTTACCATCTATCTAGAGCCTGAACTTCCTCTCCCACACCTCCGGTGTAGACCATCCTTAGTTTCTCCTTATCCCGATATTCATGTAGCTCAGCTACAAACATATACCTTGGATCTGGTGGGTAGTAGTCTAG
>JAOZFZ010000008.1 GCA_027491945.1 Thermoproteota archaeon
TCATTATTTCTGGTCCGTTTATTGCTATGAAGTTTGCCTCTGTCTCGTTGGCAACGGCCTTAGCCAGAAGGGTTTTACCGCAGCCCGGAGGGCCATAAAGAAGAACACCACTAGGCGGCTCAACGCCAAGCTTCTCAAAAAGCTCCGGGTGCTTCAATGGCAGCTCAACCATTTCTCTTATGCGCTGTATTTCCTCCCTAAGACCTCCTATATCCTCATATGTAATGTAGGGGATACTGACGCTCCTTCGAGATGCTTTCTCTTTAATCACTATTTGGGTGTCCTTCCTTACGATAACGGGCACTTTACGTGGATTTGTGGCGAGGACCCGGAAGTTAATGGCGTGTCGGAAGAGGGTTACCGGCCTAATATCACCCTCCATCAAAGGGGTGCCGGTGAGCGCTCCTTTAACATATTTGATCAGGTTGCTGTCCAGATGCACCCCTAGTGGGGCTAAAACAACGCGTTTTGCGCTGGCTGGGGTGACCTTCTCGATGGTCACTTTATCCCCAAGCTTCACCTGGGCATTTTTACGCATGATCCCGTCCATTCTGGCGAGGCCAAAGCCTTCATCCTCCGGGTATGCCCTCCATGCAATGGCAATCGTCTGCCTTTTACCCGTTATCCTCACGGGATCTCCAATGTTAACGTTAAGGAGCCTCCTAGTTTGGGTATCGAGGCGAACAACGCCCTTCCCAACGTCTTCAATTCGGGCGTTGGCTACACGCAGAGAAACCTTCATACCTTTCATGTTTAAAGACACCAGGCTTTACAGGCTTCTCGAAACAGCCTCAACCCTAGCTGAACCAACAGACTCGATCTTCCCCAATCTCTCCTCAATCAGATCCACTTTTTCAGGGTCTTCCTCAACGAGCAATGTGAGGTTAAGGGCCACGAGGCCAAAGGCTATGGGTTCCTTCTCCACCCTAGATAGGGTTGCCACGTCCCCGAGCTTTTCCTTCACCTTGGCTAGGAGTTCATCGAGGTCTACATCGGGAGATGTTGGGATTACCCTTACCATTACAGACACGTTTGCCATTTTTAAAAACCTCCTATGGTCCTTCAAAGCCACAGTTGGGGCAGGCGTAGGTGTTTCCGAACCTTCTGCAGATTTCACACCTGTAAATCTCAACTTTTTCACAATTTGGACACTTAAAGGACACAAAGCTTGTGCCTGGAGGAATTTTCCGGTTGCAGCAGGTGCAGATGTGAGACGTTAACCCTTCCATCGAAGAACCTCCTCAACACCCCTATCGATGCTTAGGATGTAGGTCTTGCCGGACTTTTCCCTCTTTAAAATGTTCCTTGTACAAAGCTCGGATACTACTCTACTGACCGTTGGTTTTGTTAGGCCGGTTATTGCAGGGAGTTCCTCTTGCCGTAGCTTACCGCTCTTCAAGACCGCTTGAAAGACCATCTTTTCCTCATGCGTTAAGAAGGAGTTTATAAAGTTTTTCATTGGTGATCTCCTTCTCTGGAGGAAGTTAAGAGATAGAAGCACGAGCACCCCGCCGATTAAGGCACCAAGACCGACCTTAATGTCAAGCATAGCCTTAAAAGCAGCTATTAAGGTCTTCACACCATCTTCACCGCTTGTTACAGGGCGTCTGCCTATGAGCGGAATTATCTTCACGCTGTAATCCAAATTTACCAGTATTTTAGAGATTTGAGGGTCTATGCCTGTGTCTATCAGGTAGATTTCGTTTAACATGGGCATGTACTCCGTGATCGTTCTGAAAGTGCTCTCTGGAAGCTCATTCCTTCTAACGTATAGAATAGGTGCATCCTCGTGCAGAGAGATTGAAAGAGCAAACAGAAGAGCGGATGTATTATAACCGTCAACCAGAACAAGTTTCTCAGCTTCTCCCCCCCAGAGCCTCTGGACAACCTCTGAGGCCGTTTCGACCCTTGTGGTCCCCCAGACTCTATCAACTATGAAACCCATCTCTTCGATTTGCATTGCTATTTGGGATGGAACTGCCTTCTCTTCTCCTAGGATTAGAATTCTACTTCTAACATCTGAAGATGCTAAACCTCTGAGCAGCTCTCCAGTGTTCTCGTCAAGCTCAGAGGGGTTGAAAAGAGCCAAAACTGGGATGCCACGTTTCCAAGCATATGATTGGGCAACTATCCAGTCGACAGGTATGTCACCACGCACAATTATGGCGGCATACTCCGGTGGTTCTGGATACACAGCACCGCATTCAAGCGCAAAAAATAGAAGAAGCAAGAATGTAATCACTCCAGTATAGGATGTTCTCCACTTTCCTCTGCAAGGCTTCACCATTTTCAGCTCACTATCTCATCTTTAAGCTCTAAGAAGGCATTGCAGCTGCGCAACCGCTTGATCGATCTGGGCTCACATCGGCTTAGGACAGCGCGAGTTTTTAAAAACATAAGCAGGGTGGAAGAAGATGAGTAGAGGGCTCGTGGCCTAGTCTGGACAAGGCGTCGGCCTGCGGATATAGTGGTTAGCCGAAGATCGCGGGTTCAAATCCCGCCGAGCCCATTATTACCCGGTGAGAGACCCTGAAAGTGCTTTTACTTGGTAGCTACTACCCGAAGCCTGCGGGGGTTGAGGTATACTGTTCAGAGCTAACCAAAAACATGAGAAAAATGGGAGTTCAGGTTGAAGTTGCAACTTACAGCTATGGAAAAAGCTTTTCCGGGGAGATTGTCGACGCGCTCCCAACGTCTAGGCTTCCCTTTATCAGGGGCATCGCATTCACGTTTCTTGGATTTCTGCGGGTCCTTAGCAGAGGTAGACGGTTTGATGTTGTTAACGCACACTACGCGTTAACCGCCGGAATTGCAGCCTCCATAGCAAAGAACATCCAAAATGTTAGGCTCATAACCACATGTCACGGCACAGATGTCCTATTAGCAATGCAAAATCCGCTTGCAAAGGCTTGCCTTCATCTAATTGCTAAACAAAGTGACCGAGTTATAACGGTGAGTCGGTATCTCCAAAAGAAGCTTCAGGAGCTGGGCATCCCCCCTTCTAATGTGGAGGTGGTTTATGGCGGTGTGGATCGCAGCCTCTTCACACCATCTATCAGCAGAGAATTTGCACGAGAGAAGCTGAGGCTTAGTCAAAGGAGCCTATATATGCTTTTCATAGGTGGAAGTGATAGCAAAGGACTAAGTTATCTCCTAGAAGCATTTGCGATGTTATCTAGAGAGCATGGCAACCTAAGGCTATTAATTGTTGGGGTGCCACAGATAAAGAGGTCAGCAATTGACCCCAGGATCAGGGATCGCATAGTACTTCTAGGCAGGCAACCCTATGAAGAGATGCCCTACGTGTTTAGAAGTTCAGACTTGTATGTCTCCCCCTCAACTTTTGAGGGGTTTGGCTTAACGGTTTTGGAGTCAATGGCATCAGGTATCCCGGTTGTGGCGGCCAAGGTAGGTGGAATACCTGAGGTAACAGGCAAAAGTGGCGCAATGCTTGTACCCGCCAGAGATGCCAGCGCTATAGCATCAGCTTGTAATGAGCTGCTTCAGAATAGGGCCTTTTACGAAGATCTAGCCGAGCGTGGGATTGAGAGATCAAAGATCTTCACCTGGAAACGCACCGCTTGGAAAACTATTAATCTGATGGAGAAGATGCGCCATGAATGAGTACAAGCAGGTGATAGTCCTAAGGATCGACCTCGGAATTAGTGTTGGAAAGATGATAGTGCAGGCATGCCATGCAGCTTGTTCCGCTCTCCTTGCAATTAACAGAGAAGACATAGTAAGAAAGTGGATTTCTCAGGGATCAAAAAAGGTTGTTCTCAAGGTAAAGGGCGAGGAGAAGCTCCTCAATCTCTACAGAAGGGCCGTTGAGATGGGGCTTCCGTGTTCACTGGTAAGAGATGCGGGTTTAACCGAACTTCCCCCGGGAACCTCAACAGCCCTAGCAATAGGACCGGAGGAATCGCAGCTGATAGATAAAATCACGGGTAGCCTTTCCCTCTTAAAGGGAACGCTTCTGATGAGGAAAGGAGGGCATGAGACTAGCAAACTTAAGGGAGAAGATAGGAATTAAAGGGTGGTACGTCCCCACGAGGGGAATAGGCGGTGTCGTGAAAGCCATACCTGAAGATTTTGTTGTGATAGAAGCAATGGCGTTTAAGCCCACCCAACTCTCAAAAAAACCAAGAAGGTACGTATACTGCATCATGAGAAAGAGGGCAACCGAGACCCTAAGGGCGATTCAGGAAATCGAAAGAAAGCTTAGCTTAAAAAATGGATTAATAGGCTTCTCTGGTATAAAGGATAAATGGGCTCTGACATATCAATGGATAAGCATCCCACATTTGGCCTTTATTCGTTTAACGGAGCAACCATTAAGAACATCCGAAATAGCCCTATTTCCGGTTGGATGGCATGGCGTTCCTATATTTACAGGTGTACATCTCGGGAACTTCTTTCGCATAAGAATTAGAGAGGTAAGCGGTGAGCCTAGTGATATACACAGCGAACTTGAACAATTCTCAAGGTTTATAGCTTCGAACCCATTGCCTAATTTCTTCGGGTATCAGAGGTTCGGGCTTTCAGAGCCATTCACCCACCAGATTGGTAGAGAGATTATAAAGAGAAATTTCACGGGGGTATTGAGGTTTCTGGAGAGGGGCCTTTATCTAACCACATACAAAACTAAGGAGAAAAAGCATATGGTATACAGCATGGAGAAGGGCATCTTGAGGAAGATAAGATCCCTACCACTCAGGACGCTAAGATTGTTCGTACATTCCTATCAGTCTTACATCTTCAACAGGATCCTGTCCAAGCGAATTCAGGCAAGAATCCCTATAGGTAAACCCGTGGAGGGTGATATTGTCTATAGTATAAAGAGAAGGAAATTTCTTTTTTTTGACGGGGAAAATTTTGCCGGTATAATAGGACCTTACTTACCGTTGATAGGGTTTAAGACGAGAATGGGTGAAGGTAAGCCATGGAAAATTGTCGAGAGGGTTTTAGATGAGGAAGGAGTTAAACCTGAGCAATTTAAACTTAGAAATGGGATAGGCATAGATTTTCCAGGTGGGCTTAGACCTGCATACCTTCAAGTGAAGAACTTTAAGGTATGGTATAAAGGGTCTTCGCGTTTAGTGCTGCTATTCTTCTACCTACCGAAGGGAGGATATGCAAGCATAGTGCTGGAGGAGCTTACCAAGAATGAGGATGTTTACATCGGAGATATCTCCACGTAGGATACACCTGTTATCTCCCTTATTAGCTCTTCATAGGTTGACTTTTCCCGTTCTATTCGTTTAAGATCAGATTTATCCACCCTAACGTGAAGAACAACGAAATCTCCTGGATAGTATACCATGTTCAGGCCTTGAACTTTTACAGGAAGAAGGTGCCGTACCATCTTCCTGTGATTTTCAGTCTCCTCAATAACTCTAACCCGTCTTTTAAACCGGTCTTCAAGAAACCTAATCAGTCGAATGCCTCCATGCGCAAAGAAATCATTAAGGCTGCCCTTGCTTAGGATAAGAACTAGGAGGCCGTTCTTCATCATAGACCTCTTATACTCTACCCTTCCCCCTAGCTTTCCCCTCTCCTTTCCATAGAAGGAGAGAAGAGCTTTGCTTATCTCAACATCTAAATCCGTATATTCTCCGCTTTTTAGCTTCTCTCTGCAAACACCACATAATATGCCTGTTTTTAGGCATGTTTTACAGAACGGAAGGCTTAGCTCTGTCACCCACCATTCTCCTCTCTCATACCCTCTACAGATGCAGAGCTATCCTCTTCAGACATGGCCTCCTCAGCCTGTTCAATTGTCTCATCAGAGCTTTTGACGCGTTCAGTTAGTTCGGTAGCGTCTTCTTGGCTTATCCCACTTGTTGAAAAGAAGAAACGATATCCACCATGTGATATTTCCTCTATTAGACCTTTCTCTTTTAAAGCATCCAGTGCAGAAAGTATATCCTCAGAAGAGGCCGGTATTGAGCTAAGAATTTTTCTTAGGTGCACAATCTCCCTGTTGCTAATAAAGCGAAGCACAACCTCCTCCAATTCCCGCAATTTTTTAGCGTTATTCCCACTCATGGATTCACCCGGTATGAAATAGAGATGCCGGAGGAAGGATGAAAAGTTTTTATAGATCATGGAAGATCGCTGTGGACAGCGCAAGATAGTTGCAATACAGCCAAACTTAAATTTAACCCCTCCTCCCGATAATGAGAGATATGGTGGATCTAGATGAGCAAGGTCAGCGTTGAAGATCTTGAGATAGCTTACAACAATTTGTTAAACTTCAAGATATGCCGAAAGTGTGGAGCGAGGAACCCCCCTCGCGCCATCAAGTGCAGAAGATGCAGAAGCAAAAAACTGAGAATGAAGAGGCGTCGCCCAGGGAAGAAGTAGATAAACAAGATGATGGGCCGGGTGGGACTCGAACCCACGACCTCCGCCTTTTTCACCGCCGTGAAGGCGGCGTCATAGCCTCTAGACCACCGGCCCTACTAACTCTGGCTCAGTAAACCGTTAAGTAGTTATGTTTAAAATTTTGACCCTTAAACTGAGAACAGTGGGGGTAAAGTTAATGAAGATATACGCCTACAAGCTCAAGGATAAACCTGTCCTTAGCGACTTAGGATACGAAATAGGTTACATAAGAGATTTAATCCTCGACGAGAAGACTGGACGCGTACTGTTTTACCTCTGTACGCCGCCTGATGTTAGCCCAGCTGAACTCCCGGAACCTGTTAAGGGGCTCCCGAAGAGTAAGGAGGGCCTCCTGATGGTTCCCGCTAACTCTGTGAAGAGCATAGGCACAGTGGTTGTAGCTCAGGATAGACTGCTCAGGATCTTTATAATGAAGCAAAGAAAGCAAACCTGATCTTTCGAGCGTTAAGGGCGTGTGGACATGGAGATATTAGAGAGGAGGGGTGTCCTGCTAAAGCTTTTTGGTAGGCTACCAGAAGGTCAGGATGGGTCCTTGCTGCTAATTGGATCACCTGGACCATCAGATGTCGGAAATAACACCATCAGGATTTTAATCGACATTTTAGGCGCAAAAGAAATAGCAGAGATATACTTCCATGGCTTCTCTAGCTTCGTTCAGGTCATGCCCAATGGGACAATACTTATGCCCCATTTAAAGCTTTACTCGGTGACGATGGATGGTAAGCAGGTTTACCTGATGTTTGGTAACGCATCAGTTAGCCAGAATGACTATTATGAGTTTTCAGATATCCTCCTAGCCTTTGCAAGGGAAAAGCTAAAGGTGGACCTTTTAGTGCTCATCTCAGGCTTTCCTGATCAGGATCCATCATCGCCGTTTGTGGTGTACGGTGCGGCCTCAAATGAAAAGCTTCTGAAGGTGCTGAGGAAAAGTAGGGTAACTTTATATCGCGGCCAGTTTTTTGGGGCAGAGGGCTACGTTTTAGCACTCGCTAGAAGGAGGGGGATCAATAGTCTTTTCATAGCTTCAAGGTATCCGGCTCACAGGGGGCTTGAAGCTACAGAAAGGGTGCTACGCATCCTCGCCAGACTTGTTGATATAAGGGTTGATCTAAGCGGGTTAAGAAACCTCATTGAGAAGGCAAGGAGAATAAATAGGCAATTCTCGGACATGATATGGAGATTGAAAGAAAGGGATGAATCCTCATTAGAGGTTGTTTAGACCCCGGGTTCCTTAACCATTCGTTCATATATCTGCCTAACCCTTTCAGCTATGGGGCCTGTCCCCTCCACGCCGTTCCTTGTTACCTTTACCCTCTTCATCACAATTATCATCTCGGGTTCTTCATAGTACTCTACCATGTTTGGGAATGCCTTCTCAATTTCATTAGCTACTCTCTTGAGGTCTATGACGCCCTCCTCCTTAAGAATCTCTAAGAGGTTTCCTCCACTTATGAAAACTCTATGATACTTCTTATCGCCTACCCTCACATCTGCAAGGCATAGGCTCAAGGTTTCGATGTCATAGCCCATTAAAGTTCCTGTGTACTCACTACCGCTTCTTGTTTTCACTACAACTTTTGTATCGAGGAGCTTAATCAACTCAGCGTTGAACCTCCTCCCGGGTATGCTACTCATCATCACTCACCACAGTCTAACGCTCAACTAAGCGTGAGGTAAACCTGCTATTTTAAGCTCACTCTCCCTCGTTAACATCCCGAACCCCTTCTGATGTTATCTTAAAGACAGCCTCCTCAGATGGAAGGTATGGACTATCTATTACTTTTGCTACCCTAACCTCTCCCTTCCGTTTAGTTAAGAAAACTCTTGTAGAGACCGTGTGTGCTATTATATTTCCACCTGCGGGTATGAGGGGGTTACCGTAGAAGACATCGGGTCTGGAGATAACTTGATTGGTGACGACCACAGCACAGTTATAGATATCGCTTAGCCTTAGGAGATCGTGAAGGTGCTTATTAAGCTTCTGTTGCCTCTTAACTAGACTTTCCCTTCCTGGAAACTCACTTCTAAAGTGGGAGACAACAGAATCTACCACTATGAGTTTCACGTTGTTTTTCGCTAGGATATCGTCAAGCTTCTGAACTAAAAATAGCTGATGATCTGTGCTGTATGCTCTTCCATAAATCACATTTGAGAGCGCTTCTTCTGGGTCTAGATCTAACGCTCTTGCCATTTGCTCTATTCTCTCTGGTCTAAAGGTTCCTTCCGTATCTATGTAAACAGCTTTACCCTCTAAACCACCCTTATCCCTATTGAGTTGAACGTTAACAGACAGCTGATGACAGAGCTGCGTTTTGCCCGTGGCGTACTCACCAAAGAACTCTGTAATGCCTCGAACCTCTACCCCCCCACCGAGAATCCAGTTAAGCTCGGATGAACCGGTGGTTATCTTTGGAGTTTCCTTTATCTTCTCTAAGAGCTCGCGGGCAGTCAAGAAGTTTATCTTTAGAAGAGACTGAGCCGCCCTAATTATTTTTCTTGCGGTTGAATCACCAACATCTATTGCTGAGGCTATCTCATTAACGGTAGCGACAGCTATAGATTCTATTGTTGAATAACCGCTCTCTCTTAATTTATTGGCTATCGCTGGCCCCACTCCCTTGATTTTCTCGATCTCCCAACTTTCTACCTTCTCCCCGGTCATTTCCATCACGTGATTAAAGGCCCAAAATGCCTGCTCTTCTCCTCATAATGACCTCCATAACCCTTCTGTTAATTGTGTAATACTCCTTTTCCCTCTCTAAAACGCCCAGATCGACGAGCTCTTCAATCCTGAAGAACTCCCTCTCTAGGGGTATACCCATCTCTATGGCTGCCTGTTCAAGCGTGAATGGCTGATCCCTAAATGTCTCAAGGAGTATGCGGAACTCCCTTTTAAGGCTAAAGTGAGATTCACTGAAGATCTCATTAAGGGGTTTTTCCATCCATAGAAATCGGTCAAAGACCTTATCAGAGACTTTACTCTCCCCCATCCTTATTGCTATCTCAATACATGACCTTAAGACATCCATAAGGTCCAGCGGGATTCCATGGGAGTATTCGTTGGCCTGCTCTATGATATCTTCATCAAATGGGAAGAGAGCGTTCCCTGTTGGGTGTAGACGGAATAAAGCGAGGCGCTTCTGTGTAAATGCAAGAGCCTCTTCCCTTTTGAGGGTAGTTATCTCGATGGCTGTATGCACCCTTGACGTGAAGGCAGAATAATTCTTCTTAAGGAGTTCATACGCATGAGGCGTTATAGAGAAGGCAAAAAGCATGCCCTCTGGCATGCTGCTTGCTACGTGTCTCATCATCTCAATAACATAGAACCTCCACTCCGCTGACGTGAAATAAATGTTCTGGAGGTTATCTAGTATTATGGATGCTGGAGTATTTGATTTCATAGAATGCATAACTATCTCTGCAGCATCAGTTGGAGATAAACTTCCATTGTGTAGCCCTTCTACTTCAGAGTAGACTGGAAAACCCAGCTTCTTTTTTAATCTGAAAGACCAGCTTCTCTCCCTGTCTAAAGCTTCAATCAGGATCCTTCTCACCGTACTACTGATTATCCCAGGCTCTACATCATTAAAAATGCACATTCCACCCTTTCTCAACATGTTCCGGCGTATGCGGGCCAATCGAACGCTTTTACCAACACCTCTATCGCCTATGAGCACTAATAGGCCAGAGCCTTCGAGAGAGGCTACCTCGGTGACTACTTCATCGATGAGGTAGTCTTCCCTCTTCTTAACGAAGAACTTTTCTATGTTGCCTATCCAGAGCTCACTCATCTCTTCAAAGGGATTGCTTCTGAGGTTAAGACCAGCAAGTGACATCTGACACACCCAAAAAGCCTTAATGGATAAACTGGCTTTTAGGGGATCTCCTTATCCTGAGCTTAGAGAGTTTTAAATGATAACCAAGATACAGGGTAAACTTTTAAAGAGCTGCGGGCTCCCTTCCGTGGCGTAGTAGAGCGGGGTAGAGATGAACAAAAACAGAAGGGGACAGCGAATACAGGTTATAACGGTCTCAATGCCGGCTAAGTACGTTGCGGCAATAGATATGTTAATCAAGCAGGGTATTTACACCTCGAGAAGTGACCTAATTCGTGATGCTCTTAGAAACTTATTTATATCGAGGTTCCCTCACCTCCTTGAAAACCCCTGAGAGAGACTCGTAATAGTTGAATTCACACTTAAAGCAGTTCCCTGCATCTATAGAAAGCCACATGCGATCAATGAAGTCAGGCTTAAGCGCAAGGTGAAAATACATGCCCAGAATAGAAATTGGAGAGCTATTAAAACTAATGAGGCAGAAAGAAAGAATAAGAAACATAGGCATCATAGCCCATATCGATCATGGAAAAACGACAATGTCTGATAGCCTTTTGGCCGCAGCGGGCATCCTTTCCCCAAAAATAGCTGGAATGGCAAGAAAGCTTGATTATTTAGAGGTAGAACAAAGGAGGGGCATCACAATCAAAAGCGCGAACATATCGCTTCTCCACAACTACGGTGGTGATAAGTACGTCATAAACCTAGTCGACACACCAGGGCACGTGGACTTCACCGGGCACGTGACCCGTGCGTTAAGGGTTATAGATGGAGCAATATGCGTTGTTGACGCTGTAGAGGAGGTTATGGTTCAAACTGAAACGGTTACAAGGCAGGCTCTGGAGATGAGGGTGCAACCAACACTCTTCATAAACAAAGTTGACAGGTTAATAACCGAGCTAAGGCTAAACCCCCAGAAGACTCTTGAAAAGATTGAAAGGATAATCAGAAACTACAACAGGCTAATTGAAATATACGCGGAGCCTAAGTACAAGAAGAAGTGGCAGGTCGGCTTTGCTAAAGGAAATGTCGCCTTCGGCTCTGCCCTCGATAAGTGGGGATTAACAGCCGAAATAGCATCAAAGAAGGAAATCACGTTCAAAGACATCACGCAAGCTTATGCTGACAACGCCGTTGAAGAGCTTCAGAAAGAGATACCCCTTCATGAGGCAATACTAGACATGGTGATAAGAACTCTTCCTAGCCCAAGGGAGGCCCAGAGATATAGGATACCAGCCCTCTGGAAAGGCGATCTAAATAGCGAACTGGGCCAAGCTATGGTAAACTGCGATGAAAATGGGCCGCTTGCAATATCGGTGAACAAGATCAACATGGATCCTCATGCCGGGGCGGTGGTCACCGGAAGAATATTGTCCGGAACCGTACATGAGGGGGATGAAGTCTTTCTGCTTATGGCTCGTGCTAAGCACAGAATCCAACAGGTCTCCCTCTACATGGGGGCAGATAGACAGATAGTTGAGGAGCTGTCGGCTGGTAACATCGTGGCCCTCCTCGGCCTACCATCAGCGCGAGCTGGAGAAACCATAGTCCTACCTAAACACTCTAACTATCCTCCCTTTGAGAAGATAAAGTACGTGACGGAACCAGTTGTCACAATGGCTATTGAGCCAAGGAGACCAGCAGATCTGCCTAAGCTCATCGACTATATAAGGAAAGTGTCAATTGAGGATCCAAACCTTGTTTATACAATAAACGAGGAAACAGGAGAGACGTTAATCTCAGGGATGGGGGAGTTACACATAGAAATAGTCATAAATAATATTCGAGAGTCCGGCATAGAAATAGTTACATCACCTCCAATAGTTGTATATAGAGAAAGTGTAAGGGGAATCTCGCCAGAGCCGGTACTCGCAAAATCACCAAACAAACATAATAGGTTCTGGCTTGTCGCTGAGCCATTAAACAAGGAGACAATGGATCTGATAGAGCGAGGTGAAGTAACCAATGAGACTCCATGGAGAGAGAGAGCAGCTGTTCTAAGGGAAAGGGCAAGCTGGAGCGCTGAGGATGCAAGGAACATATGGGTTATCGATGAGTACATGAACATATTCGTCAATAGGACAAAGGGTGTTCAGTATCTTGACGAGGTTAAAGAGCTTGTGATCAGTGCCTTTAGATGGGCGACTAAGGAAGGGCCGCTTTGCGGTGAGCCAATTAGGGGTGTTAAGATCTCACTAACCGACGTCCAGGTACACGAGGACCCTGTTCATAGAGGTCCGGCTCAAGTGATGCCCGCTATTAGGAGGGCTGTATATGGCGCCGTCTTATCCGCTGACCCCTGTCTGTTAGAGCCCATCTATAAGACCCAAATCACTGTCCCAATGGACACAGTGGGGAGTGTAATAGGGGTGATAAACAGTAAGCGCGGCAGGATAGAGAGAATAGAGGAGCGCGAACATCTAGCTGTTATACACGGTTATATACCGGTTGCTGAGACCATAGGATTCGCTAGCGTTATGAGACAGGCATCAAGCGGAAAAGCCTTCTGGCAAAACACGTTTTCGCACTGGGAACTTGTTCCAGATAAACTAGCAAAGGAAATCGCCATCAAAATCAGGAAAAGAAAGGGTATGAAACCGGAGATACCCAAACCTGAGGAATACATGGATAGGCTATAGGAGAAGGTGCGAGCTTGAAGGAAGACAAACAAGCGCTTGGGGTTGCAAGGATCATAGAAAGCGCCCATGCCGACGGAAGGAGAAGCCTATACGACTATGAATCCCTAATCCTCCTCGAGAATTGGGGGGTTCCCGTGGCTAAAACCGCCGTCGCTAGAACTGTCGAGGAGGCCATGGAAATAGCGGGGAAAATAGGGTATCCAGTAGTGTTAAAGGTGATCTCGCCACAGGTGATTCATAAGAGCGACGTTAAGGGGGTTAAACTAAACATAAAATCTCCAGAAGAGGTTGCAGAAGCCTACAAAAGCCTGATCAGGGAGGTGCAGAAAAGGGTTCCAGAGGCCATCATAAAGGGGGTTACTGTTCAGAAATACCACCCCAACGGGGTGGAGGTGATAGTTGGAGCCCTCAGAGATCAACAGTTTGGGCCGGTCATCATGTTTGGGTTGGGGGGTATATTTACGGAGATATACGATGATGTTTCCCTGCGCGTTCTCCCTGTAAATGAAGCAGAGATAGAAGAGATGATAATGGAGGTGAGATGCTCTCCCCTCTTGAGTGGGTATAGGGGAGGAAAACCGGCTGATATCGAATCCCTAAAGAGAGTGATACTTGATGTCTCATCCCTCATCATGGAGATTGAGGAGATCATAGAGATGGATTTAAATCCGGTGAAAGTCTTCCCGAAGGGAGCAATTGTGGTTGATGCAAGAATGATCCTGAGATAGGAGGGGATGAGGATTCCCTTTAGAGCTTCCACGTTGTATGATAAAGAGGTTTATACGTCCAACGGCGTCTTCGTTGGGGTTGTTGACCAGCTTGTCTTCGACACGGTGCAGGCCCGAATATCAGCCTTAGAGGTTATAACAAAGGACAAGAAAAGGGTAACTATACCATTTCACCTTATCGCACATGTGAAAGATATTGTTTTACTGAGGTCGCGCGGTTGACATAAGACCATGTACTGGGGATTCAATGATCGAGAAACTATACAAGGAGTTAGATGAACTTCAGGAAAAAATGTTAGAGATAAAGGAAAAAAGAGATGCCCTCAATAGAGAGGTTCGATCCTACACTGAGATAAAAAGAGAAAAACAAAAAAAGTGCCAAGAGGCCCTTCAGAAAGCATTAGAGATGAAAAAAAATAGAGATAATTACAACGAGCTTGCCAAGAAGGCAAAAGAGAAAAGGAAGGCTATCCGCGAGCAGGCAGCCCTAGTCCTCCAAAGGGCTAGGGAGTATAAGAGCCGCTATACCACACTTAAAGCATCCATCAGAAAACCAGCTAGATTCCTAAGGAGCAGAATAAACGAGCTGGAGTGGAACTTGCAGACAAACCCCTTATCCTCAGAACAGGAGAGAAGGCTTATCGAGAAACTTGCAGAGCTCAAAACGGAGTATGAAAAGGTTAAGGAGCTTGATCAACTTCACCAGAAGGTTTTGGAATATTACGCTGAGGTTGGAAGGCTAAAAATGCAGGATGACTTTTACCACAAACAGGTAATTGAGAATGCACAGAAGGCACAAGAGTACCATGAGAAGATGCAGAAGTATTTCAGAAGAGTCGATGAGCTAAAGGAAGAGATAAAGGAAATAGATGAGAGGATAAAGCCAATAAAGGAAAGAGCCGACAATTATCACCGCCAACTTCTTGAAGTACGAAAGAGAATGCAGGAAATAAGAGAAACCATCCGCAGTGAAAAGGAAAAAACTAAAAAAGAAAGACTAGAAATAATGGAGAAAATAAAGAAAAAGAAGTTAGAGGCAGCAATAGATAAGCTTAACCGCAAAGAAAAATTAACAATGGAAGAGTTTTTCCTGCTTGTGAAGGAAGGGTATTTGTGAGATGGCGGGGCAGGAAGAGGAGAGGCAGGAGAAAAGGATACTAGTCCTCTGTATTGACAGAGACGACGATATAGGGCAGAAGATCGGGTTGTCGGGCCCTATAATTGGTAGAAAAAACAACCTAAAGGCAGCTGAATCACTATTACTTACTGACCCTGAAGAGTCTGATGGAAATGCCATTTTTGGGGCGGTAATGCTATATGATCGGCTTCTTAGAGACGGAAAGAATGTTGAGGTGGCAACCATAACTGGCCATAGAGAAAAGGGGCTAAAAGCTGACGATGAGATATCTAAACAGCTAAGGAGCATCCTTAAAGAGCAAGGAAACATTAAAGGGGTAATATTTGTTTCAGATGGAGCTGACGATGAATTTATTCTTCCCATAATCCAGTCTATAGTTCCTGTCCTTTCAATTCACCGAGTAATTGTTCAGCAGAGTAAAGAGATAGAGACAACCTTTATAATTATTATGAGGTACTTACAGCGTTACCTTTCCGATCCGTCCTTTACCAGAACGTTTCTTGGTCTCCCAGGCATTTTTTTCATGGCGGCCGCCATTCTATACTTATTGAACCAGTTGCAGTACTTGTCGGCAATATCACTGTTCCTAATCGGTGGAACACTGCTGATTAAGGGATTTAACCTTGGAAAGACCATCTCATCCATTAAACGGATGTTAACCGGGAAAATTGAGTTCTTTACTATGGTTTCAGGTTTGTTAATGAGCACTCTCTTTCTATGGATTGTATATATTGATATCCTAAACGCAAGGAGCTTATCACTGCCATCCCTACTCGCCAAGACTGCTAACGCATACCTTTGGATAATGTTTACAGGCTTCGTTATATGGTTCCTTGGGGGAGCGGTTGAGGGGTACATACGGAAGAGTGGAGTTTTTTGGGAGAGGATCTTCCTGATAGTAACAACAGTGGCGCTTTATCCAATAGTTCTTAGCGCGCTAAACATGTTAGCGGTGGGGTACTCAATGGAGGGCCTTCTCAACCTTCTTACCTTCATACTTGTCGGAATGCTCGTTGTTACCTTAACTTTTTTAGTGGCTTGGAAGAAGAGGGGGAAAACATAACTACTCGCCTTGCATGACGTCTTTTATGAAGTCTAGAAAGGACCTCACACAGCTATTTTGGAGGTTTAGTCTGTATTTTATGGGATTTGTGGTTAGCTTGCTTATCCAACCAGCTTCAATCAAATCAGCAAGGTTCCTTTTCAGAACAGAATCCTTAAGTCCAGTGGCCCTTCCAAGTGCGTATTTGGTAAAGTCCTTATTTGGGCTTTCAGCCATAACAGTTAGAATGCGAATTTTACCCTTTCCACCTAAAGCCTTCTCGAGGTCAATTCTCCACTTATACTCGTGAAGACTATACATTTACAGCAAACCCCCCTCCCCCTATGGGTCCATGTGGGTATAAAAGAATATCCAACAACCCCTCTGAGGGGTTGTGATTGGTGATGCTCAAACTAGCATCCCTTATCTTTAGAGATGAAGGCAGGCTCTTGGAAAGCTATGTGCCTAAACACCTCCCACATAGGGAGGAAGAAGTCTATAGGTTACACGGTCTCTTTAAACCAATTATAAGAGGAGAGAGTTTTAGGGCAGTTGTTATGGTTACAGGCCCCCAAGGGAGTGGAAAAACCACACTTGTAAGGAAATTTGGTATAGAAGCTAAGAGGTCAGCTAAATTAGCTGAGCTGGATATCGAGTGCATTTATATAGACTGTAGCAGAGCCAGCACCCTCTTCAGCATAATCACAGCTTTAGCAGATCAGCTTAGCCTTCCAGGTCCAAGGCGAGGTCTTTCTCCCTATGAAATTCTTCTGAACGCAAAAAGAGAGGCGCTAATAGGCAAAAGGACGATAGTGACGCTGGATCGCGTAGAATGCCTATCCAATAGGGTGATAGGCGACGTAATAAGAAATCTGATGGGTGAGGATGGAACACAAGAGGGAGAACCATCATTTTTGATACTGATAACGAGAAGAAAAACACCGCCGGCGCCTGTGATGGAGGCAATGACTCCAACGATGTGGTATCAGATACATGTCTCTAGGTATGACACGGAGCAGCTTAAAGATATAGTCCAGAGTAGAGTTAAGGAAGCCTTTAAGCCAAATACAGTGACAGATGAGGCAATTGATGAGATAGTTAGGGTAGCTTCACTATCTGGCAATGCAAGAACAGCTATTAGGCTGCTTTGGAGAGCTGGAAAAGAGGCCGAGATGCAGAGAGAAAGGGCCGTTTTACCAAAGCACGTCAAACAAGCGTATACCTCCCTACGGCTTGTAATGCTCAGAGAGAGGTTAACCCCACTTTCTGATCAGGAGAGAATAGTCTTCTTTGCGATTGCCCGAAGAGCTATTAGGGGAAAGAAGAGATACGTCTCAATGGGGGAGCTTGAGAGCGAGTATAAAGAGGTATGCAGAAAAATGGGCATCAGGCCAAGATCGCACACACAGCTGTGGAACTATGTAAGAAGTCTTTGTAGACATGGTTTGATCAGCGCAGCTCCCCTATCACTTGGTAACAGGGGGAGAACAACAGCCATTAGAATTCCAAGAGAAGAAGCATCTATCGCAAAGGACATGGTTAATGCCTATCTTCTTTAAAGGAATTAAGGGCGTGGGGGTCTTGATCTCAATCGAGGACTTTTTATCAGCCAAATCACGGATAAAGGTGTTTAAGGCCATTGCAGAGGAAGGTGAGATATCAGTAACTCAACTTGTTAGAAAGACGAAGTTAAACTATAAGGTGGTTAGGAGAAACCTAGATCTACTCGGGAGGTTGAAAATCGTGGAACAGAGACATTTAGGTAGAGTGCGGCTTCTTCAAATCAACATGTCTAACCCTCTAGCTAAAGTCCTTATAGAGTTTATACTAAAATGGGAAATCCTACAAGGCTATAATGGGAGGCTTAAAGTTGAAGAAGGTGCTGATTCGCTGTATTGGACATCCGAATATATCGGCAACACATAAAACGACATTTGAACTAACGAAAGCTAAGGAAATCTCAAAAAGGGCTAATTGCATTATAGGCACGCGATGCGATAAAGCATCCTTTGATATAGGGAGTGAGCTATGTTCTCTGATCAACAAAAAAAGATGCATCATAATATTGGAACTCGAAAGCGCCGGAGTAAAGGATCAAGTAGTAGCTTGGCTATCGCCAGCTAAGGCGCTTCGGAGCACTCATAGTGCTGTTGTGAGGAAAAGCAATTATGTATGCCCAAGGACATTGGCGGTGATGGCTAACAAGGCTGCAATTGACTTAGACAGAAGACTTATAAAAAAGCTTGCCGAAAGAGAAACCTTAAACGTGATAATAAAGATACCTTACCGTTTTTCGATCGATTAAGCCAGGGGGAAAAATTAAAAACTCAAGGTGATGTACCTAAAGGATCACCTAGAAAGTTAAGACTCTGGGCCCGTAGCTCAGCAAGGTAGAGGAACCGCCTAAAGCGTCGGGCTCTTAGTGCCAAGAGAGACCCGATGGCCGCGGGTTCAAATCCCGCCGGGCCCATTCTACAGGCTTTCATAACGTGAACCGCTAACTAAACATATAGTCTAGACAGCGCATTAAGTGCCTCTCTTTCCAGAAAGTGAAGGCGCCCAAGGTAAATGATGGTGTAAGGTGGCTCTCCGAATTCTCTAGCACCTAGTTGCATGAGATCTCCGAATAAACCAACGATAACTCTGGGAGATGGCGATCCAAGATTACCCAAGCACACGATCTCATCCTTAAGTTTTATAACGTCTCCACCGTACCTCTTTTCCAGTTTAAATAACAATTTAAGAGCGTCAGAAATGGATAAGCACAGTTTCCTCTCCTCATCGCACTCAAGAAGTAATAAGGTATGAAGACCCCTGTTCTTATTATCGTGGATGACATCATAGGGTCTTCTCGACTCCACATGCAACGGAATTGTAGCAGGAGGACCGAACTTGTATATCTGTAAACCGGCAAACCCTGGTGCAGCCGTAAAAATGGAAACACCTGGCTCGTATCGCACACCTACACCAGAATTCAGGGCTTCAACAAGTAATGAAAGGTGCGTAGTGGCTGCGAAGCAGTCTCCTGGTATTAGAAGCGCTACATCGCTTCTTTTGCTTCGTTTAACTATGGCTATTCCTCTCTCCTCTAAGTCCTTCCTGTTTAAGACCTTTACTTCTTTCCCAATTATGCTCTCAAGTTTATCGAGATTTATGTACATTCTGTTTGTGTAAAGTTCAACGTACACTTCCTTTGCCTTTCTAGCTAATTCTAGCCCCCTAATGGTTATCCCCTTTTCGTCATACAACCCTAAACCTATAAAAAAGAGCAAACCAGACACCTAATTAATTTTCAATGATAGAACCGGGCTTACACCCAGCGGTAAGGCACGGGGGCAGATAAATGACTGAACGGAAAAGTGTATTAATTGGAGGAACTTTTGAGATACTCCATCCAGGCCACATAGCGCTTATAAGATTTGCGCAAAGATATGGCAAGGTTATTGTGGTGGTAGCAAGAGACACGACAGTTGAGAGGGTAAGAGGAAGAAAGCCGATAATACCAGAAGAACAGAGAAGGTATCTTATAAGCCAGATTAAGGGGGTAAGTAGGGCTGTACTTGGGGAAGAGGGCACAGACTTCTTGAAAATCGTTGAGAAAATTAAGCCGTCAGTGATCGTGTTAGGGCCGGATCAGCCCTACGATCCTGCTGAGATGAAGGCAGAGCTAGAGAAGCGAGGAATGACGATTGACGTCGTGAAGATGACTGAGCCCTTCTTAAGGTATCCGCTGTGCAAGTCAAGCAGGATAATAGACAAAATAAGAGAGGTCTTTTGCCAGTGATTCATAAAAACTACCAAGAAGCAACCTGAACCTCTACCCTCACGGTGCTGCCATCCTTAAGGTTCAGAGCTTCTCTTAAACAGACCGGAGCAATAACTTCCATTACAGTCGGGGGATAATCTGTCCTTTCGACCTTTAAAACTGCACCTCCTATCTCATCCTCGATGACAGCCTTGAAGCATCTAACTGAGCCAAACGTGTTACCATCTACTGTGAAACCATGGATGAGAATTCCAGGTAGCTCTTCAAGTAAGATAGACCAATTAACGTAACGTTCATCCTCCAACAGAAGGTTAAGGGTACCCTGAAACGGTGTAAAACCAAGCTTGGACTCAAACTGACGGCGATATCCCTCAATGCCCATAAAAAATCTGCCCTCCCCTTTACCACTAAAGACCTTACCACTAATCGTTACGATTTCTGGAACAAGGCCAAACTCCTGCTGTGTCCCTGCAAGAAACTGCAGAATTTTTGCGCGCCCTTTAGGTGTTAATTCAACCGTTAGCGCCCTCTCACCCTTGTTGTTGATGACAAGGTACCGTCTTTTGTATAAGTTCCTGATCAGTCTTTCCGTCTCCAGCATTGACCTGCCAATCCAGGATGACATTTCCTGAAGAGATGTTATGTTATTGTTCTTTTGATTCATGTAAAGGATTCTAAGAAGTATCAAGCCTATTGGAGATATCACATATCACCACCTACTTCTGGACGTTCATCATTTAAACATCATTTAAATCGACTAGGCGATAGGGCCCCCGAGATCATCGTTTGGGCATCTTCAATGTTTCTCCTAATCAGATCGCATTTTCTCTTAAAGTTTCCTGTAAGCGAATCGGGAAAAGCGGAGAAGGGAAGAAGGTCCATGTATATTTTCTCCATCCATCCAAATGTTTCAACCGCTCTCTTGAGATCTCCATCAATTATACAGCGAAACAATATCCGTTTAAGCTCACCTACAGCCTCTGCAAGGCCGTGGAGGTATGGAACCGTGGGAATGCCCTCCTCATAAGGGTTAGGAAGTCCTTCTCCTCTAAGGATGGAGTAACAGCAGAGTAGTTCGGAGTATTCCCGACACAGCGGATCTACGTACGTTTTAAGCTCTGGATTTTTAGAAGAGTCTGCAATAAGCCGAAAGATAGGTGAACGAACGCTCTGAAGACTCCGTTCTACCTCGTCGAGGTCCTGACGCCATAGACTTACAAACCCTCTCCTGATTTCTATGGTTAATTTTCTTACTTCTTGAAGCATCTCTTCCCTTCTCTCTGTTAGAGTAGAGAGTTCCAAGTAGATTTTTTCCAAGAAATCTGCCTTCAAGTGCATCACCTTACTACATTGTGCATAGAGGAGCTGCTATGGTTATTGACGGCTGGGAAGAGGGAATTTAGGATGCCTATTACTCTCCGATACGCATCATCTTGCGTTTCACGCGTTATGGTTAGCACTAGGCCTGTATTCTGAAATCTCTTCACCAGTTTTCGGTGTAGGCTGGCAATAAGAAGCTTATCATCGCTTTCTCCAACTTCTTTGATCAGTGTATGCAATTTTTTCTCAAACTTGCTGCTGAGCAGCTCCATTCTACCTATTTCGTCTATAAGTATTAAGTTTGCCTTCCTCAACGCGTTTTCTATTGCAGGTATTGCTACGGCCTCAAATTTTGAGATCTTTATACCATACCTTCCAACCTTATAAGGAGAAGAAAAGTCAACATGAGCGAAGACCTCTGAGCGGCCTGATAGGAGATCTTTGACCAAAAAACCCACCCTAATGCGGCCTAACCTAACCTCCGGGGTGATAAACCCCCCTATTGGTATCCCCCTACTCTCGGCCCATTTACCGATCCTGTCTATGAGAGTTGATTTGCCTGCTCCCGGCATCCCAGTCACATAAATACAGCGTGAGGCTGTTTGATAGGTTTTCAACTCGCATCATCCGCCCGATTGAGCTTAAAACCCTTCCAGTTTAGGATTAAAAGACCAATAAACCCTATAAGCGAGTAGTAAAAAACAACAATCATATCGGTTAAAAGGCTCACCGAAAAGGCTATCTCCTTTGGGACACCTGCAATCTTCATGCTAAAGAACTCTGTTCTGATCATGTCCGCGAAACCTAGCATTCCGGGGATCATAACCGGGATAGACTGCAGTAGTATGGTTAAGGTGTAAACAAAAAGGATCATGAATATGGGAACATGCACACCGAATCCCGCAAAGAGGACGATTATAATGCTCATGTCAAAGAGCCAATAAAGGAAAGCTGTTGTAACCGCCACCGCAAAGTCACGCTTCCTAGCCATAGCTATGGATAAGCTCTCACTAAACTTTTTAGTCCCTTCAAGTATTCTATTCTCTATTTTCTCCATTTTCTTTTGCACTTTACCTATCTTAATCAGCTTTCCGATGAGATGGACAAGTTTAGCGGCCCTTTCCGCCCTTGATATAAAATAGACAACAAGCAGAAGGATGAGAAGGAAAAAAGCTGTAATAGATACAAGGGCTTGGAAAACTTGAGTGGAGAGAGGGTATATGAGCAGGCTTACCAGCATTCCAACTGTTAAACCAAAGATAAATGGGAGAAGAGCCAAGATACGATGCAAAACTATAGATGCAACTCCCTTTTCAAGTGAAAAGGGGCTCTTTGACAGGATGTAAGTGCGGTAGGCCTCTCCGCTTAAGGAAGCAGAGGGTATCATGACATTGAAAAACACACTCGACAGGGTGAGCGGGTATGTGAACCTCCAATTCATCTCGGCCCCAACTGCCCGTGTCAGAAAGTGCCAGGTAGTGGCATAAAACAACAAACCAATTGTCGCCATTGCGAAAGCCAAAAGTATGAAAATAGGGTTTATAGTAGAAATAGCATTCTTAAAATTTTCAAAATCTACAAAAAAATAGCCATAGAGGAAGAGAACAACAATGCCAAGAATTAGGAAAAGAGCGGTTTTCGTTGGAGAGACAGAAATGTCTTGAGGCCTTCCGGTGTCGACCGGGTCTCCCATGAGGTAACCTCCTTGGCTTCCCCAAGCACTACTTTGCGGCTCCTGTCAGCCGGAGTAGCTTTTCCCATTCTCTGTCAACTTCACGCTGTATAGCTGAGATTGTCTCTTCATCCCTTTCTGGGTAGAATAGGTGTTTAAATCTGCCTTGAGGTTTTAGGAATTCCTCAATGGATAGTTTTTTAGATGGATTAAGGGCTATGGTCTTGCTCGGTGGGGAAAGTTTATAGTTTTCACCGTCGTATTCCCAGAGCGGGAAGTAACATGTTTGAACAGCGAGCCTCATAAGCTCTATTCCCATGCTTGTCTCTGGCACCCTCCATCCCCTAGGACAAGTTGAGAGTGCGTGTATGAATGCCGGGCCTTCAGCTTCTGCAGCTCTCCTCACTTTAAGCGCAAGGTCAGTCCAGTAGGCCGGAGAGGCCGTAGCAACATATTTTATCTGCTTGTGCGCCGCCACTATATGCGCTATTGGCTTCTTCCACTGCACCTTCCCCTTTATCTTACGGCCAACTGGGCTTGTAGTTGTCCAAGCACAGGTTGGAGTCCCCCCTGAACGCTGTATACCTGTATTCATGTAGGCCTCGTTATCATATAAGATATAGATAAAGTTGTGACCCCTCTCTATCGCTCCGCTGAGAGCTTGAAAACCTATGTCATAGGTAGCGCCATCTCCAGCAAAGACAACAACCTTGACATCCTTTTTGAAAATACCCTTTCTCCTTAAGGCCTTCACCGCAGACTCAATCCCACTGGCAGTGGCAGCAGCGTTTTCAAACGCGCTATGTATCCACGGTATCTTCCAAGCAGTATACGGAAAGATTGTGGTTGCAACTTCAAGACATCCTGTTGAGACGGTAACTATTGGTGGCTCATCAAGAGCCATGAAAGCTTGCCTGACAATGATTGGCGCAACACAACCACTACACAGTCTATGGCCAGGTGAGAGCCAACTTTCCTGAAGAGCAAGCTCTTTGAGATTTAGCTTCATGTCACTTCCTCACCCCTATAAAACGCACAGCATCTCTAGGCGCTGGCTTACCCTTAAGCCCAGTTAACTCCTTAACCACGCTCTCTATGAGGGCGGGGGGAGTATCGCGTCCGCCAAGCCCGTAGATGTAGTCAATCATTATTGGTTTCTCATCCTCGTCATACATTAGAGATCTAAGCTCCATAAAAACAGGTCCTCCTATCGCTCCGAAGGATAAACTCCTGTCCATCACCCCTACAACATCGACTTCCCTTAGGATTGCTTTTAACTCGTTAGAAGGGAATGGCCTAAATGTTCTGATTCTCAGACACCCAACCGGGACCCCTTTATCCCTCAACATGTCAACCACGTACTTTGCGGTACCAGCAGTTGAACCAAGGCATACAATAAGGACGTCCGCGCCCTCAACCCTGTATGGCTCTACTAAACCATCTCCATAGCTTCTACCGGAGAGCTCAGAGTACTCCTTGTTTACTTCCTTTACCTTTGCGTAGGCGTTCCTCATGGCTTCTACCTGATGCATCTTGTGCTCGAAATAGTAATCGTAGAGATCAAGGGGGCCAAAGGTAAGAGGAAAGTCAGGGTACAACATTAGCTTTCCCTGTCGCCCCATTACCTCTACCTTCATCGTGTCTCTTTTCTTCCCTATAAATCTCAAAACGGCTTCATCTGAAAGTACTGAAACGTTTTGAAGAGTGTGACTAATCTGGAAGCCGTCTAAAGTGACCATAACAGGCAAAAGTACGTTATGATCTTCTGCTATCTTAAAGGCTTGTATAACGGAGTCATAGGCTTCCTGGGCATCTTCCGCGTATATCTGAACCCATCCTGCATCTCTAGCCCCCATCGTATCGCTGTGATCACAGTGGATATTGATTGGTGCACTGAGGGCCCTATTAACGATAGCCATCACGATGGGAAGCCTCAAACCTGAGGCTATATACAGCATTTCATGCATGAGAGCGAGACCATTAGCAGCTGTTGCCGTGAAAACCCGGGCGCCTGCCGCAGATGCACCTATACATGCTGAAAGGGCACTGTGTTCACTTTCAACCGTAACGAACTCGGTATCCACTTCCCCGTCAGCAACATATTCAGCAAACCTTTCGACGATTATGGTCTGTGGGGTAATCGGATAGGCAGCTACAACGTCAACGTTGCTTTGCTTAATAGCGTATGCTACGGCTTCATCTCCGTTTAACCCTAAAACTTGCTGGGTTTCGCTCATGATTCAGCCCTCCTTCACCATTTGAATGGCATTATAGGGACATTCCTTCGCGCATATGCCGCACCCCTTGCAGTAATCGTAGTTTACTTGAACTTCCTCTCCTGTCCAGATTATGGCTACATCTGGACAGTAAACCCAACACGTCAGACATTTAACGCATTTTTCTTGATCAATCACGGGTTTAAAGGATCTCCAAGATCCGGTTTTGTATTCAGCTGCCGGTACAAACGCCACGCAGCCAATCGGCAAAGACTTCCATCCCAGCTTTTTCATACCTTCACCCCACCTTGACCCTTTCATAGGCAGATTTAATCAGCTCAGCATTGAGTTCTCCCACCTTCCCCTTGAATCTCTCCTTTACAACCTGTAAGATAGAACTAAGAGATACTATAGGTTTGGCCTTGATCAAGGCTCCCAGCATCGCTGTGTTAGCTATATCTCTCCCGAGCACCCTTATGGCGAGATCCGTAGCCGGGACTGTTCCCACGCGAAACGTACTTGAAATGTTTAGCTCGTTTCTAAGCTGGTCAGGCTGCTTAGGAGTATTAACAATCAAGAACCCCCCCTCTTTTAGCCCTTCTAGGACGTTTACAGCTGACATTATGGTCGAATCGAGCACAAGAACAACGTCTGGAGCATAGATGTTGCTATGAATTCTTATCTTCTCATCGGATATTCTAGTATAAGACGTTATAGGGGCGCCCATTCTTTCTGGGCCAAATTCAGGAAAGCTTTGAACTTGTTTTCCCTCACTTAGAGCTGCGAGTGCAAGAAGCTGACTTGCAGTCCAGGCTCCTTGTCCTCCACGTCCGTGAAATCGGATTTCATAGAGTCCCATAATGCATCACCCGTCTTTATGGCGGCCGAAGACAAGGATATTGGTTTAGGCAAACGTTTTAAAAAGTGACTAGATGACCTGGTAGGCACTGGTTAGGTTTCGGCAAAAGGCGAATTAATCGTCTTGAACACGATTCTACATTTCTAGAAAGAGATTTACCTCTTTTGCAATCTTGCATGGCGGGTTAAGCTTATTATCAAAGTAAGGACAGATGTTACAGCATGAGGAAAAATCACTCCCACTTTTTTCGCAGATAAGAAATTCTGGACATCGTTTGCAGCACATGTTAAACCTTCTCCTTTAAACTAGTATTCACACACCTGTGCTGAGCGGGTATCTTTAAAAATTTGCCTTTCGGAAAACTTTGAGCCAGAAGCTTTAAAGACGAGCAATGCTTAAGCCTTCACTCCTTTCTTTGCACAATAAAGATGACCTTTTCCCCCACTATTCTTGTTTTTATTTGAATGGGCATTCTGCAGCGGGGGCAGTGTTTTGAAGCTGATGGAGAAATATTAACCTTTTCATGGCACCAAGGGCATTCAACCTCCATAAGCTCACCTCGAAACGGATAACAGCTGGATCAACCATTAGGAGGAAAACCCTCGACAGTGGTCGGACATTAGAAGACACAATAAATATTTTTATCGTCCTCCCACCCTCTTCAAGGGTCATCAAGAGGCCCTTCCGCATCATCGCGTGCACGCTAATCTTCTTTAAAGATCTCTAATAAGGATTGCCCATTACAAAAATTTTTCAAACGACATTTTTAACTTATCCTCCATAAACAGTCGGAGCTTAAAGGCCGCTTCGACGCCCTTCCTAATGCAGCAACGAAGCCAATAGGGGCATTTTAAAGCGGATAATAGGCTCTTTAACCAGCGTCACCGTGAATATGACCATTTTTCGGGTCAACGATCAAGGTTAAGTGAGCTGGTGTTTCATGCAGCCACCGCTTTTCGAGATTTGCATCCGCTATTTTCATCTTATAACAAACTGGTTGGAAAAGTTGAAACATTTTTCGGTAAAATTTTTTAAGTTGGACTCGCAGAATCTCCTTTTCCTTAGAGGAGCAGCACGCATGGTATTGCCTTCAATCTGGAATGCTGGAAAGACGTCAAAGAACGTCATATGTTAAAAAACGTACCTGCTGTTTTCGGTTCAGTCTTAAGGTCAATCTGGTGACAGAATCGAGGAGGTGAAGAACTTGTCAACGCTAGCCGGCGCCCCTGTAATAGTTTTGAAGGAGGGAACAACAAGAGTTAGAGGTAGGGACGCGCGAAGGTCAAATATTCTAGCTGCAAAGGTGATAGGGGAAGCCATAAAAACTACTTTGGGCCCCAAGGGCATGGATAAGATGCTTGTAGACAGCCTAGGCGACGTTGTAGTTACAAATGACGGGGCTACCATTCTCGACGAAATTGATGTAGAGCATCCAGCGGCAAAGATAATGGTGGAGCTATCGAAGACTCAGGACAATGAAGCTGGAGATGGAACAACAACGGTTGTCATAATAGCGAGTGAACTCCTCAGCAAAGCTGAGGAACTGCTGGATAAGAATATACATCCCATAGTCATTGTGAATGGCTTTAGAAAAGCAGCGGAAAAGGCCTTAGAAACCCTCAGCGAGGTGGCAATAAAGGTAAAGAGCAATGATAAGGACACGCTAAAAAGAATAGCGATGACCGCAATGCATGGCAAGAGCACAGCTACAGAAAGAGCCTATCTTGCAGATTTAGCTGTGGACGCTGTACTCTCAGTTGCCGAGGAAAGAGAGGAAAAGCCATTTGTTGATTTAGATACAATAAAGATTGTCAAGAAGCAGGGCAAAAACCTCAGGGAGTCGGTGCTGGTTAGGGGGGTCGTACTTGACAAGGAGGTAGTCCATCCAGGAATGCCTAAACGAATAAAGGCCGCCAAGATAGCTTTGCTGAAGAGCCCACTCGAGGTGGAGAAGACGGAGTTTGACGCAGAAATAGACATTAGAGACCCGCTGCAGATGAAGCAGTTCATCGAGGAAGAAACAAAAATGCTAAGAGACATGGTAGAGAAAATAAAGGATGTTGGAGCTAATGTTGTGTTCTGCCAGAAGGGCATAGATGACATGGCCCAACACTTTTTGGCAAAGCACAAGATCTTAGCAGTTAGAAGGGTCAGTTCAAAGGACATGGATAGGCTGGCGAAGGCGACGGGTGCCAGGATTATAACCAATGTAGATAATCTATCACCTGAGGACTTGGGACATGCAGGGCTCGTTGAGGAGAGAAAAATAGGGGAGGACAAAATGGTCTTTATAGAAGAGTGCAAGAACCCACGTTCGATAACAATAGTTATAAGAGGAGGTACAGAGCACGTGGTAGATGAGGCTGAGAGGGCCATTCATGACGCGCTTTTTGTGGTAAAGGACGTTGTGGAGGACGGACTAGCACTACCTGGCGGAGGAGCTGTGGAGACAGAGATAGCGTTAAGGACTAGAAAGTTTGCCGAGACGATAGGTGGGAAAGAGCAGTTAGTGGTGGCGGCGTTCGCTGATGCAATAGAGGTGATACCTAGAACACTAGCAGAGAACTCAGGGTTTGATCCAATAGAGAAAATGGCTGCTCTAATCTCAAAGCATAAGGAGGGAAAGGTTAACGCAGGAATAGACGTTTTCAGCGGGGACCTTGTGGACATGATCGAGCAAGGGGTCATAGAGCCCCTTAGGGTTAAGAGACAGGCCATAAAGTCAGCCGTAGAGGCGGCAACAATGATTATGAGAATCGATGACATAATAGCGGCTAAAGGGCTTGAAGAAAAGCCAGGTGCTGAGGGTAAAGGCGAAGAAGAGGAAGAATCTCCTGGGTCCTTTGACTAAATGCTGCCAAGGATGAAGTAATGCAACAACAAGCGAGAAAGAAGAGGAAAAGAAAGATAAACTGGGTTGACCTCCTAATACTTCTTTTTTTGATCCTAATTCTCGGCTGGTTCGTCTATAACCAGTTTGCAAAGGTGGTATCCCCCCATACATATCCCGGAACGAGCATTTACACAGTAATAGAGGATGTAAAAACGGCGGAAAGTGAAGGCTTCATAGTTATCGCTAAAGTAACTGGTAAATGGACCGTAAATAGCTCTGAGTTTAAAGGAGGGGGTGTGATAGCAAAAACAGCACCGGGGAGGCTGTACATAATCTATGGAGATAGGCTTTTAACAGTTGGTGGGCCAAGCTCTTATCTTGAGGATGTAGCCGCCGATCTTATAGAGATAAGGGGAGCATCCTCATCAGTCGTGAAGTTTAAGACGAGACTTATAAGCAGCAAAAGCATTTCTGAGGTTGTAAGCCTGCTTGAGAACGTAACCTCAACCCTTGCCGGGAGCTATGGACTAGCCTGCTATAAGTTTAGTGGTGCAATAATCCTGCGATTTGAAGAGCTAAAGGTAAACCCCTACATCTATCAGATGCTTATTGCAAAATTTGATAACGCTCCCCTTATGGGGGAGGTCTACTTTGTGATGGGAGAAGATTACATCACCGCATATGTTAAGAATTGGAGGGCTGATGAACTCATTTTCCTAGAAAGGGCGCTTGACGAGTTGAAACTAGAGTATAGTCTTGTCTTAACTAACAGGCTGAATGTCTACATGGGGACTATAAAGCCACTGTCAACCGTAGGTGGGTATAGGGATCTGCTGGCTAATTCGGGGGCGATAAGAAACCTAATACTCACAGACCAGATAAAGATCGCTCCAACATTTCCTGTGTAGGAGATTGACCATATAAGAGAAGGAAGATGAAGATGAAAAACAGCGTTGTATTAAGGGCTATCGTATGGTTTGCAGGGTGGGTTGCAGAAGAGGCTAAAGGCTCTAGGCTTCTTCGCTTTATACGGCTGCTGGTCAGAAGCATTATAATAGAGCCACTTGTAAGACTAGATTACATGTGGAGAAGATTTACGAAGCAAATAGAGGAAGCAGAGAGGCAAAGTACACTTGCAAAGTGGGTTTTCAGCCCGATTGTGTATCCTCTCTTGACGCTGGCCTTCATAGCTTTATCAAGGGTGAGTTTAAGTTGGAGGGGCATTGTGATTATATGTTGCGGGCTTATAGCCTTTGTAATGGGCTGTTTCATGGGGTTAAAGCTTTTTCCGCGAAGGAATCCATATGAAGGGCTTAACAGGGCCGTCTATCATGTTTCCATCCTTGTCTTCACAGCCTCTGCAATCACAGCCGCGTATCTGCTGTTGAGGATAGGGGGGATTCCGGCGCTACAACCACTGGTTAGAAAAGAGCTCTACAAGCATGTTTCCGAAACATACTTCGCGTGGAGCATAATACCGGCAGCCATATACGTAATAGGATACATAGGCCAAAATAGTGAGTTAAAGACATCTCATAAGAGGGTTAAGGCAACTCTTGTGATGCTAGCATCCCTGTTTATAGCATCGCTCTTCGGCTTTAGAACAGGAATAGTAGCATCGTTTGTGGGCGGAATCTTTTGCTTGTACTTAACTGGGGTTTACAGATTAATTGACATCTCGATGTGGACATTACTCGCAACTGCGGTTTACTCAGCGGTTACCGCATGGCGCTTTGAGGCCTTCACCCCTGAGGTGTTTCTGGGGTTGATCTTCAGCAGGGCAAGCATAACCCTACATACGTATGAACTTATAGTTAGGAGAGTGGGGTTCATGGGGTGCACGAGGGGGGCTGTTCAATACGCCGCTATAACAAGTGTTATTAAATTTCTCCCTGGCCCAAGATTTGGGCCCAGAACAATTGTGACAAACATAATAGGTGGGCAAACTGGCACAACAACCACATGCTCATTATTTGGCCAGATGCTCATAGATTTTGGGATAGAAGGCGTTGTTGTTGAGCACCTCCTTCTTGGCGCTCTCTTAGGGTTGATGTATAAGAAGATCATGAGGAATAGAAGCTACCTAGCAGTTGCCACCTACTCTACCTACATGGGATATCTCGTACCGGGGATCGAAACAGGGGTCTTGGACTTCAACGTGTATGTATACCTTACCTTAACCGCTTTGCTCTTTACAGCGTCCATGATCTTAGGAGATAATGAAAGGGGCTTGGGCTTCAACCTTCCCATTCACGGTAAAATTTTTGAACAACGGATAATAATTCCCAGCTGAGCTGCGCTGGAGAGGAGTTACATGCCAATATACCACAGAGAGATTAGGGGGAGAACAAGGACAGGTGCTAAGGTTACGAGATACTGGAAGGTAAAGAGGAAATACCATATTGGGAGGCCTCCCGCAGAAACCAGGGTGGGAGAAAGAAGAGCCAAAAAAATCAGAACAAAGGGCGGAAACCTGAAAATGCGGCTACTTTCAGATCAAATAGTCAACCTTGCCGACCCCAACACCGGAGAGACCAAAAAGGTCAGAATAGTGGAATTCATAGATAACAAAGCAAGTAAAATACTTGCACGACGCAGGATAATCACAAAGGGAGCGCTAATAATGACAGAAGATGGCCTTGCAAGAGTTACTAGTAGACCAGGACAGAGCGGGGTAATAAATGCCGTAAAGGTCGAAGAGTAATGAGCTCCTCGGGGAGGAAGATTGCTATTTATCCGGCCTATCTCGACTCAAGACGCAGTAGAAAAGAAGGTAGACGAGTGCCTCTTAGCCTTGCCGTTAAGGGGCCTACAATAGAGGAGATATACAAGGCCGCCAAGAGGCTGAAGTTAAACCCTGTAATGGAGCCTGAAGTAAAGTACCCCCGAACATGGTTTTTTGAAAGCGGAAGGGTAATGGTCTTAAAAATCGGCAGCAAGCAGAAGACGTTGAGGTTAATAGCGGAGATAATGAGGAGGAAATCCGATTAATGAACAGGAAAATAATCCCCACCAAAGAGGGAATCTTGGTTCAGCTGAGGAAAGGGGAGGTACCTCCAAAACTTGGGATGATAATGATCACCGATGTGGGAGAAGGTCAAGTCGTCGATATTTTGGGACCAATAGAGCAGCCTTACGTGCTGGTGAGGCTACTAAAAAGGAAAAGTCGCATTTAATCTTAACTTAGGTCAGAAAAATAGCCACTTTTGAGGGTAAGGCAGGAAACTTCGACTGGCGTATAGTCCTTATGAAAGGTTAAAAAAGATTTTATAGTTTTACAATCAACCTAATTTTAGTAGAGGAACTATGTATCTATGGGGGAAACACTGTGCAGGGAGGCATATAGGATGGGAAAAAGCTTAGACGAAAACGGTTTAACATTGCTCGTCTTCAACGTAATAACTGGGAATGAAAATGGAATAACGCTTAAGGGGATAGCTGACAAACTACAGCTGTCAGAAGGCATAGTTAAGGCAGCTATCAGCCGCCTCATTGACGGAGGCTACGTCATTGAGGATGGTGGAACGGTTAGAGCAGTGTTCAATGACCATATAATAGGGACATTTCTGCAGATAAAGGATTCACCATGCTTTGCCTGCGAGTTAGAGGGAGAGTGCAAAGCCTCAGGGGATGACATGAGCATCAACTGCGAATATCTGAGGCGCTGGATCGAAGCCTTCAACAGCAAGTAGAGGAACACGTCATTAGAACATCCTGAAAGTCTTTTAACTCCGCATTGGTCTTCACAGCGTGCCCGGAGAAATGGGTTGGGATAGCCACAAAACCTCTTTCAATCAGTGCTGAGATAACCTTAGCAGTGGAGGGGGGTTTTAAGCGGAGAAGTGAGCAATGAAGATGCACATCGAAAAATAGAGGCGGAGCTAAAGCTTCCTTCATGAGCATACCTAACTTCCGTGAGACAACCTTGTGGTTAATAAATTTTAATCGATTCAAGACCCCTGCCATTCTAGTTAGGAGGCCTGGACTCGCAAGTTCTCCTGTCCATATTGGGCCAACTTCTATCACGGATTCGTTACCACAATGAGGACACCTCCTGATGGGCTGAAGAATTAAGTTTGATACCTTCCTCCATTGGCAAATTTGGCAATGCCTGACGTAGCCAAAGTTCGCCAGAAGGGACTTCCTGCTTATGGAACCTTGCCTAAGGAAGACCCTGTAATAGTGGTGATGATAAAAGGAGAGAACAGGGGTTAGGTAAACTTCCTCAAGCATAGCCACTCTAATTATAGAGCCAATAAGCACACGTAGACCCAGCTCGATGGAATATTCTAACTTTGCTAAAAGTGCACCATACTTAACAAAGCAAGCCGTTGGGCTTGAGCCTGTTAGTGGACTAAGGTCAGTCGCTGTTGCCGCGAGTAGGCCATCCTTAGAAAGAACGCCCGCCGCTGAACTGATGAAGGGCATGGGCGAGCCGAAGGGGTCTATGTCAACGAAGTCAAAGCGCATGCCCAGCCTTTTAAGCAGCCTCATGAGGAAGTTAGCATCGGCTTTAACCGCCAGAACCTTGTTTTCTAGCCCATTGAGCATTATGTTCCTCCGCATTAAGCGATATGCGCTCTCCCGTACGTCCGCTATTAAAACCTTGCCGACTGAGCTTACTTCCTTTGCGAACCTTAAACCCCTAACCCCAGAGGCCGCCAATGGCTCTAAAAAGGTTAGTTGCCTCGATCTTTCCCGGCTAGAGGCTTCTCCAACGCAGATTGTCATATCTCGGTTTAAAACCATGCGGGGATTGTAGAAAACAGGGGTGGAAGCGGTTATTGCACCGTTTGGTGGCACTGGTGATGCGAAGAATCTTACACTTCCCTCTTCGTAAAGGCGGGCCTCTAGGTTCATCTTCTAAATACCTTACTCCTGTTTTCATTGAGCTTTAGAGGATTCCCGTGGGTACCTTAGGATAAACATACTGTGCTTCTTATGGAAGGGCTCGAGGTTAGTGGAGTCGAGAATTTCAAAGCCAGCCTCCATTAACCTTTGCTTCTCTTCTCTAAAGATGGACTTAGGGCCCTTCGAAACATCGATACTGCTCGCTTTAACAGCAAGAAGCACGTGTCCTTGCGATCGAAGGAAGAGCCTAGCATTTTCTGCCACTATTTGGGAGGGATTGGGCTGGGCAACATCACAGTAGATGACATCCACGCAACTCACAAGGCCGGCATATTCCCATGGCTTTCTTGCATCACCAAATATTGGGATGATGTTTCTTCTTTTTCTCGATAATCGGAGTAGGGGAAGTAAGGTTATTGGAGCAAAGTCAACACCGAATATAACACCATTTCCTCCGACTATATCGCTCAGATACGATGCGGTGGTTCCGGAGGCTACACCGAGATATAACACCTTTGAGTTGGGCCGTATAGGAAAGATTTTTGCGTTCCTGTGAAGATACGCAGCAGCTTTGGATCGGTATGGGTCCCAAATGCGATATTCTGTTTTACCCACCCTGATGAGATCTTCATCACAGCTCTTAAATCCGGGAATAGAATTTATAGTTGCTAGTAACCTTTTTTTTCCAATCTTTATCCAGTAGACCCCCTCAAAGCTCGTCCTCTTGATCTTCCTCATAATGGATCTTCCGCGTGCGATTAACCAAACTTACTAAAATTGGAGATTACCTTAAAAGGTTATGTAGTTCTTCAAGGGATTTTTCAACAAATTCTGTCGAAAGAGCCCCAGAGAACAAATCAATCCTAGCCGCTATAGCTATTTTGTTCGCCATTTTCCGCGCTATCTTCCCTCTGGTAGCACTAGGGGATTTACGAAGATAGGGGTGCTGAAAAATCACACCGTGCTTAGGGGGGGTTCCCTTTCCCCTAATATACCTAAACAGGGCCTTTTCCGCACCCAAGAGTTGAATGGTGCTTGCAGGCATCTTGGATAAGGCTTCCAGCCCTCCAGCCAACGAGAGAAGTCTTGCCGCCAGCATGGGGCCTACAAGACCGGAAACATTAGGCGCCACCTCTTTCACCATGTCTTCCATGTAAGACCTCGCGTCATCACGATACCTCTCCAGATCGATCCAGAGCTGAGCCAAACCCCTTATTGCCTTGAGATCCCCGTCAAGCAGCCCTATACCGACTGAGCTAGCGGCCGAGTCCTCTAACGCCCTTGACACATCTTCTGGTAATGAAAAACGTTCTCTTAAGATATCCACCCTGAAGTTCTCCCGTCTCTCCAACTCAAGTATAAGCCTGACTATTAGCTTGTGGGAATCAAGAATTTCAAACATCTCAGGGAAGTGGAGAGAGTACCACTCCCTTATCCTTGAGAACAGGAGATTCAAAATCTTCTCAGCATCATCGATTATATGCATTAGGTGTATAACAGCAAGGTCGCGTTTTGAGAGTTCGCTTTTCAGCAGCAGCTCTGTATAGAGGGATGAAATCTCATAAAGGGATGAGAAAACCTCCTCTTTACCTAAGTTAAAGATCTCTTGTATGTTTTCCTGATTTTCTCTAACATAAGTGCCTGCCTTATTAGGGAATAGACAGACAATCTTAACTCCCTCCTTTGATATGGAAGGTGGGAGGGAGATGGGGCCTGTACTTTCTATGGTGATCCTCTTATAGCCCTGCCTGTGCAGTTCAACAATCATTTCCTCTAGCTCTGGTATAACCTCACGCCTAACTTGAAAGATAAAGAGCTTCCTTGCTGCCTCGCTTGGGTTACGAAACTTTAAAGTTAGGAGGACGTCTTCGCTGTCATCTACGCTAACTACCCCCAGCGAGAACACTGTTATATGGGCCTGCTTCTTCATTCTATCCACACGGTTGTTCGCATGCCTACTTTGGCTGACCTATTCTCTGTTTAAGGATAACCCTCTTTACATAGTTCATTTTATTTCGCATGCGCGGTGTGGGAGTCCTCCTAACCTTACCCTCTACCCTTGGGGTTGCTTTTCTAACCTTACCAGCCTTTGCAAGGCTTCCGTGGCTGCCTCTTGGCATCTTATTACCCCCTATGAGATTGATATTCTATGACCAATAACGGCCGAGTGCTCCTTAAAAAGTTATAATATAAACCTCACGCTCTAATATACAGCTATCCTGACAGGATCGACCTATATTGGGCAGAAAGGGGCTGAAAGTGGAAGGCAAGGTTCATCAAGAGGTTGCCCGTAAAATCATCGATGATATACTTAGAGGGAAAATAAGGAGCAGGAGTGATCTAAGCACTGCAAAGACCAGGTTAGCCAAGGAGTATTCGCTCAAGAAGGTTATGAGAAACTCTGAAATTCTTCAATACGCACTTCCTCATGAAAGGAGAATTCTAATCGGCTTGTTAAGGCTAAAACCTACAAGAACAATCTCCGGCGTAAATGTCATAGCAGTCATGGCGAGGCCATTTCCCTGTCCAAAGGTGCTTCCCTGCAATTACTGTCCAGGTGGGCCAACTTCTCCGTTCGGCTGGGTTCCTCAAAGCTATACAGGTCGAGAACCTGCCACACTTAGGGCCATCCAGAACGCTTTTGATCCGTTTCGTCAAGTTTCACATAGAGTGAAGCAGCTAGAGGAAATTGGCCACGAGGTTAGCAAGGCTGAGATAATAATAATGGGAGGAACCTTTCCAGCCGCGCCTTTCGTCTATCAGGTAAACTTTGTGAGGGACTGTCTTGATGGATTAAATGGGTTAAAGAGCCACTGTCTTACTGAGGCTGAAGAGCAGGCTGAAACTCGAAGGGTGAGGTGTGTCGGCTTAACAATTGAAACGAGGCCAGACTTCTCTAAAAAGACACATGTAAATCGGATGTTGTCTTTAGGTGCGACTAGGGTTGAACTGGGAGTACAGACCCTTATGGAGAATATATACGATGGGGTAAACAGAGGACATACCGTTAAGGATGTTATTGAGGCCACAGGGCTACTGAAAGATGCTGGATTGAAGGTAGTATATCACCTGATGCCTGGTCTTCCGGGGTCGACCCCTGAGGGCGATCTTGAGGTTGCAAGGCAGGTCTTTGAGGAGGAATCTTTTAGGCCTGATATGTTGAAGATATATCCAACTCTCGTTTTGAAGGGAACCGAGTTGTATAATCTCTGGAAAATGGAGAAATACAAGCCTTACACTTTGGAGGAGACAATCGATCTCTTAGCTAGGATCAAGAGCATGATCCCAAGGTGGGTGAGAGTGATGCGCATACAACGAGACGTACCCTCAAACCAGATAGCAGCTGGTGTGAGGAAAAGTAACCTTAGAGAGCTTGTAAAGCAATACATGGAAAAAACGGGATTAAAATGCCAGTGTATAAGGTGCAGGGAGATTGGAAGAAGCAATTTGCCTCCTGTAGACGCTGAGGAAGCGAGAATAACGGTAACGACGTATGCTGCATCTGGAGGTTTAGAGTTCTTTCTTGAAGCACAGTTTGAAGGGGCCCTTATAGGATTTTTAAGGCTTAGATTTCCCTCAAAGAGGGTTTTTAGACCTGAGATAGATGCAAGAGCAGCCTTAATAAGGGAGCTTCATGTTTATGGCAGAATGATTCCAGTAGGTTGCAGAGAAGCGGGTGCCCATCAGCACAGGGGTATTGGAAAAAGGCTTCTAGAGGAGGCTGAAGCTATAGCTATTGAGAGAAACGCGAAAAAGATACTGGTGACCAGCGGACTTGGAGCTAGGGAATATTACACAAAGGTTGGATATAGGAGATACGGAGTGTACATGGCAAAAACCTTAACATGATTTTTGGATCAGTAGCTATCGTAGCACTTTTGATTTAAAGTATGCTATGAGCTTTTCTACCATTTTAGTCTCCGTGTACTTCTTCATAACGTGTTCTCTAGCCTTAAAACCAAGAGTTTTGGCGAAATGCCTATCTCTCAGCACAGATTCAAGTGTAGTTGCTATGGAGCTCGGGTCTTCGGCATTTGGAATCATCAATATGTAGATAGATCCTATCTCGGTATATAGATCTATTGGGCTGCAGAGCACGGGCTTTGCAGAGGCCATGGCCTCCAATATGGATAGGCCTACTCCATCGTAAGTTTTAGAGAGGGCTATAAAAACGTCCGCTAAGGCATAATACTTATTGATCTCTGAGTGTGGGACATATTCCAGAAAGAGCACATCTTTGCCACTGTACTCTTTTTTTAGCTTCTCATACATTTCTCTGAAGCTCTCTGAGGGCTGGCCAATTATTAGGAGGTGAATTTTCATTTTCTCTCTGAGGATCTGATGAGCCTGAATTAACGTTTTAAGGAGCTGATTCTCTGTTAACTCGCCACTGACATGCAGTATAACCCTGCCATCTATTCCAAGGCGATTCCTCAGCCCTTCAGCATCCACAAATGGAGAGAAGAGATTAACATTAACACCTAGTAGTAGGGTTTTGGACTTGGTGACGAAGTCTGGGAAAATCTTTTTGAAAGAGGTCTCTGCCGTCAGACTCGTAAGGAAGATCTGATCAGCCCTTTTTAATACCCGGATAAATGTTCGCCGTAGAAATGGTCTGCGCTTCATGTGATCTAGATCATCTAGGTGAAGCGTCATGGAAAAGGATGCATTAGAAAGGTAGGCCGCATAGGCTGATCTGAAATCAAAAGCATGGACATGGCGGGGGTGAAGCTTAGCCTTTATTAGGCTGGCAACCCTGCGGGCCCAGATAATGGTCCCAATTTTGCTTATCCGTGGAGAGGACACTTGAATAATGCCGGGCTCCTTGATTCTCTTGTTCCAAAATCTCGTAATCAGATTTGACGGGATTTCAAGGCTCGTTTGATTGTATATCATGGAGGCGTAGTATTCCTTGCTGCCAACCCGATCTGGAGGGTATCCAGTGGAGATGAAACACATCTTCACATGATCCTTTTCCATACACATCACTCCACAGTAACGCTTTTTGCCAGATTCCTCGGCTTATCAGGGTCAAGACCCCTGAGAGTTGCTGTGTAATATGCTAGAAGCTGAAGAGGAATTATATAGGGTATAGGTGATAGAATCTCGTCGACATTTGGCAGTTCAAGCCTATAGCGTGCCTTTTGCGCCACATCTGACTCGCCCCTTGGAAAGACCGCTATTACATCAGCCCCCCTGGCCTTTACCTCTTCAATGTTTCCAATCATCTTAGGAAGAGAGGTACCGGGTGTAACAACAGCAACAACTGGTGTGCCCTCTGCGATGAGGGCTAGAGGGCCGTGCTTGTACTCTCCAGCTCCGGATCCCTCGGCGTGTATATAGCTTATCTCTTTGAGTTTTAAAGCCCCCTCAAGAGCCAGCGGGAAACCTACGCTTCTCCCTATAAAATAGACATGCTCAGCATTTACGAGATGACGAGAAACTGTAAAGACGTCATCTTTTAGGTTTAATGCCTCCTCAGCCAGCTTTGGGAGGCTATCGAGAGAGGAAATGTGATTCTCAACATCGTAGCCCATTTCAGCCGCACACCTAAGTGCCATATAGGTTAAGAGAGCAACCTGAGTTGTGAAGGTTTTGGTGGCAGCCACCCCTATTTCAGGGCCTGCATGAGTGTAACACACAAGGTCTGAGATTCGGGTTATAGAGCTGCCCAAAACATTTGTCATGGATATTATTTTTGCTCCACGCTTTCTAGCCTCTTTTAAAGCCGTCTTTGTATCGGCGGTCTCTCCAGATTGACTTATCCCGAAGACAACAGAGCTCTCGTCTAGCACCGGCACAACGGCATCATGAAACTCAGCGGAAATCACAGATTCAAAAGGCACATGGGCAACCTTTGCAAAAAGGTATTTTCCCACAAGTGATGCATGATAGGAGGTACCGGACGCAACAAAGTATAATTTACCGGAAGCACGAAGTATGGTGTTTACCATCTCGGTTATTTCCCCGTTCGCTGATCTCAGCGTATCTCTTATTGCAACTGGCTGCTCCATTATCTCTTTAATCATAAAGTGAGGATAACCGGCCTTCTGTGCCTTCTCGAACGTCCAATCAACGACAGTCACGGGGCGCGATATCGCCTGTCCACTCGAATCAATGAGAAGATAACCGTCTTTTGTCAATACAACGAGCTCTCCGTCGTTTATGAAAACAACCCGGTTTGTTTTCTCAAGAAACGCTGGCACATCGGAGGATAGCAATAGCCCATCTTCGAATATTCCTAAAACAAGTGGACTTTCCATTCTGGCCCCTACAATCATATCGGGGTTATAGGAAGAAACAACAGCAATTGCAAAGGAGCCCTTTAACTTATGGAAACATTGAAGTACGGCCTCAGGTAAATCGTAACCCTGAGAGAGGAATTCCTCAATGAGGTGCGGGATTACTTCGGTATCCGTTTCGGAGCGGAAGATATGCCCCCTAGCTATGAGCTCACTTTTTAGTTCCACGTAATTTTCAATTATGCCATTGTGGACAACTGCGATCTTCTGAGGGCAGTCCATGTGAGGGTGAGCATTCTCCTTTGAGGGGGGACCGTGGGTCGCCCATCTTGTATGACCTATACCTACTCGGCCTGGAAGGCCGGAGAGTCTCAGCCTCTTTTCAATTTGATCTATCATCCCCTTGTCTTTCTTTATGAACAGTTGACCATTGTGGCATGTTGCCATGCCGGCTGAGTCGTATCCCCTGTACTCCAGTCGTTTTAGCATTGAGAGTAACAAAGGGGCTGCCCTTCCCCTGTATAGTAAAGCTGCCACTATGCCACACATCCATGATCAACTCCGTGAAGAGACTTGGACATGGCTCAGATCTGTCCTTTCGGATCAAGCATGAATGAGAAAAATTCTGCGCAGCGTTCCATATTTTAAGTTTCCTTAAAAGAAATTTAAACTAGAAGGCTGTACGTAACCTCAAACTTGTATTTTAAGCAGGCTTTGATCCTCTCGAATACCTTAACTTACGCACATTGCTCTTAACAAGTGATCCAGAATTTCTATTTGTCCTGTAAGAGCAGGGGAGGAGATTCATTGTTATGAAAAAATTTAAAATATTGCAATTTATTTATGATTGCCCATGACAGCGCGCTTACCTGCTATTAAGGAGCTAAATGAAGATGAAGCAAAGAACTTACTTCACCCAATGCGTTTAAATCTACTGAAAGTGCTGAGTAAGAGGCCTATGTACCTTCGAGAAGCCGCAGCGGTTTTGGGTGAGAGAGAGCAAAAAATCTACTATCACGCCTCAATACTCAGTAAATGCGGGCTAATACGGCAGGTGAAAGTAGCACAGAAGAGAGGCGCAGTGGCGAAGTACTTTGCCACCGACTATGACGGGATATATCTGCCCATTAGACGAAGCTTAACATCTCTTTTAAGCGAGATGGGCTATATACCTTTTCCTTTAGACCGTTTTATGATTAACGGAAGTTTTAAGGCTAAGATGATCGTCGGATCACCAGATCCCCATGGCAGGTTTAAGCATAGAGCTAGAGATGCATATATAGCAGCCAATCTAGCCTACGTAATAGGCGCTCTTGTAGGGAAAAGTAATGCAATGGATGTCCTTCTTGATGTGGATAACAGCCTTAGGGGGGATGAAAATATCATCCTTGTGGGAGGGCCTGTTTCAAACGTTCTAACAGATAAAATCAATAGACATCTTCCGGTTTCCTTTGATATACCTAAACACAGCATATCTTCCACTCCAACAGGCAGAACATACACAGATGAAACAACAGGTTTAATTGAACTGATCAAAAATCCCTCTAACCTGGATAGGTATGTACTGGTGATTGGTGGTCTCACGCTCAAAGGAACGCTCGCATCGGTGTTGGCCTTTCAGCAGTACATTCTTGGTGGAAAGGTTGGAGCCGGCGAAGAAGCGGAAGGATATGGTCTAGTTGTGCTAGGTGTTGACATGGATGGAGATGGAAAAGTGGATAGCTATGATGTGCTAGAGGAAGAGTTCTTTTAGCACTGGTGAGAAGCGTTGGGAAGAAGAATTGGACGAGAAGGAGCATTTCAGCGAAGGTTCTGCCGGCTTGTGAGGGAAATATCAGAAGATGAAATCCGAATATTGAAGGAGGGAGAGCGCGAGGTAGAGAACTACTTTTATATTCCGTTAAATCTGATATCTATACGTCTCGGCTTTTCTATGGAGAGAACGCTATCTCTATGTAGATCTCTCTCGAGAAAAAAACTTATAAGGTTAGCGAGGTCCCCAGTTTACGGATTTGCAATTACCCCGAAGGGATTTGATGTTCTGGCTCTCAAACTCCTAGCAGATCGAGATGTAGTTTACGCCCTCGGCCGGAAGCTTGGGGTTGGTAAGGAATCAAACGTATTTGAAGGAAAGACTGCTGGTGGAAAGATTATTGCTGTTAAGATTTCTAGAATGGGGAAGAGGTCCTTCTTAAAGGTTAGGCGATACAGGAATATTGAGGAGGATGTGGGTAGGTATTGGTGGTACACCTCTTCGGTTTGGGCAGCTAAGAGGGAGTGGAAAGCATTAAACATACTTAGCAGAGTCGAGTCTAGGGTGCCAAGACCAGTAGATCGCGAGAAGCACGTGCTGGTAACGGAGAAGATAGATGGAGCGATGCTCACAAATGCATATTGGGCTGTTAGTGATCCCGAACTTCTCATCCGCGAGCTTCTTCAGGAGGTAAAACTGTGGGTTAGGGAAGCTGGGATGACACACGGCGATTTAAGCCCTTACAATGTCCTAATAAGGGATACGGATTTTATAATTATCGATTGGCCCCAATGGGTAAATGTCACCCATCCAATGTTCAGGGCATATTTGAGGAGGGACGTCTTAAAATTGCTTGAGTTCTTCAAAAGAAAATTTGGGGTAAAGATTGATCTAGATACAGCCATGAGGTTTATCGCTCAATAAGCTGGTGTTGAGCTATCATAAGAGCCACAAAAATTGTAAAGAAGATAATTGTGTAAATGATTACTAAATTCTTGGCCTGAATCTCCCTAACTTCTTCAATTATTCTCTCAATCTCTAGATAGGCTGTCTCTGATAGATTAAGTGCAGTAAAGGAATGCTTTCTAACCTCAGAGATCGTTAAGTTATAAGCCATATAGCCGGCACCTATCTCTCCAGCTGACCTGTTAAGAAGCTCGGTACACCGATTTAGTTTTTCCGCAGGAACACCTATATCTATAGCCTCACCAAGCTTCATCTGCGCTCTTTTAAGTGACTTCTCGGCTGGGCGCATATATTCATCGTAGATAGCTGTTAAAAGCCGTTTTGAGAGGTTAACAGCTTCCCTAGCATTTCTTGAGGCTTCTTCGTACCTAAAGCCCTCATAAGCCTCTTCCATCACCATAATCAACTTGGCAAGATCCTGATACATTGAGAGCGCCTCACTCGTTACCTTTCCCTCTATAAGGGCCTGATGATAGGTATAATTAGCGCTTCTAAAGACCTCATGAGCCAACTTTATCTCGGGCAAGACGATCTCTCCCCTTTGGGGGGCAATAAAGACATCCTTAGAGATGTTCTGCCCTCCACCTGGCCATAGCAGGTTTATTAAGATAAAATTATCTCCTAAATCAACGTCTTTGGGGATGCGAAGGGTTAAGTTAATATCTCTGCGTGTACCCGGCAGTAAAGAGTCGGATGGAAATGTAAAGTTTAGGAGATCTCGCCCTTCAAGTTTAACATAGAGAACCACCTCCTCCGCTGCGACATTTCCTTCGTTTTCAATTGAGAGATTTATTGTTATGCTTTCTCCGCGTGTGAGGACATGAGGTATTCTAAGATTTAAAATCGAAAACTGAAGGATGCTTTCACGTATGAAAACTTGGAAAGGGGGACTAGCCAAACGTTTAACATCAGACTTAGAACTGTTTAGATTAAAATAATATAAGAGAAGACGGAAGGGGTAATAACCGGTCTTAATTCTCAGTGGAATCTTAATGGATAATGGCGAGAGAGATATCTGACCTCCAGGTTCGAGCACATCATCAATTACCTGTTCTGTAGTGTTCCAAGGGAGGATAAGTTGAAGCTTTATGAGAAAGATAGACTGATCCTGCAAGTTTAATATGCTTATATTCTCAAAAATTAGCTCATCTGATGTAAAATAGTGGCGATTATCAAAATCGAAGAAGATAAAAACCCCATCTAAGGAGGAAAAGCTGTAGGTAGATTGAGAGACCCCATTTTGCAAAAATGATGTAAAAATGACCGATGCTAACAGTATTGCGAGAACGTAAGAAGAGCTTCTCCTTTGACTGATCAAAGCCCGTTCACATCCCACACTAACTTACCTTGAGACAAATCTGAGGCTAATCCATTAAGCTGTGATGAAAGTAGGTTTAAATAGATTAGCCACATGTTGGATTCAGACACCAGGTCCTCGAAAGAGCTGCTTTAGCAATTACAGAGGGTGAAGCAACTGGTCAGCCGAAAACCAACAATAGTGGGTGTTGATCCCGGGGACACTACGGGCATAGCCATTCTTGGGATTGATGGAGAAATTCTCTCGACAAAGTCGCTGAAAAAGCCGCATATAAGTGGGGTGTTAGACTATATATTAGCGAAGGGAGTCCCCGTAATAATTGCCGTTGATAAGCAAGAGGCGCCTAAACTTGTCTACAGACTTGCGGCAATATTGAAAGCCGTTGTTTTCTCACCAAAACAGGATTTGACAAGAGAAGAGAAAAGAGCACTTCTTTTGGAGGCCTTTAAAGGGGTAACTCTATCCTCTCTTTCTCAGCACGAGAAAGATGCACTTGCCGCAGCCTATAAGGCCTATAAGGCGAATAAGAACCTTTTACTTCGTGTTGAGGCCCACAGCATGGAGAAGCAGGGCAAGGCTTGCGACGAACGGGTGAAGGTCTCAGTAATAAAGGGAAGCTCCATTCATGATGCCATCATTCACGTGGGAGAGAGAAGCAAGAAAGAAAAGAGAAAGAGACCGCTCACACGAAAGGTAATGGACGAGAAAACTGAGCTTATAAGCAGATTGGAATTTCTCGCTAGGGAGCTCAAAAAGGAAAAGGCAATAAAGAGGGGGTTATTAGAGGAGAGCAGAGGGTTAAGGAAAAGAATAGCCCAGTTGGAAGAAGATATAGATATCATCAGAAGGAGATTGAGGGAAAAAATTCAGCGAGATGCTATAATCGCTATGAAAAATCGGGAAATTAAAGGGTTAAAGGACATCTTGAGAAGAGAGCAAGCCATAAGAGAGAGGTGGGTCAAGAAGTGTGATTTCCTTACCTACCTCCTCAAGGGGCTTCTTAATTTGTTTAATACACCCCTCATTCCCGTCTGTGAGGACCTAACGTCTCCTCAGGTTGAAGCTTCAGTTGAAATGTTTAAGTGGCTCAAGCCTGAGCACATCTACGCGATAAATCCCTTCAAGGTAGATGCAGCTGCTGTGAATAGCCTAAAGAGGGCTGGGATAAGGAAGGTGCTTGTTGAGATTAGCTGGAAGGGCAGATATCCAGAAAAGGCAAAGACATTGGCGGCTAAACTGCGCCCTATAGATCTCCTCTTCATAGATAAGGAGGAAATACACCCCATAAGGATGGGAGAAAGGTACATCGCCTGCTTGCATATTCCCAAAGGAAGTAAAAGGGATCTTCAAGAGAATAAAGAGGATTGGCTAACCAAAATGATAGACTCTTATAGGAGAAGTAGAAAATCCTACTTTGTGCTTTCTTCAATGCAAAAAACCAAGTAAACAGTAAGTTACCAGCTATTCCTGCGTGAACAGAGTTATGCTCTCAGCTGGTGACGTAGGAGTCTTGAGTAGAGACGTTCAACGGCATCCAGAGATAAGGAGCTGTTGAACGAGTTAAAAGAAGATCTAGATCGCGTCTAGAAAGACGTATGGTGAATAGAATGCTCCAATTGAATTTAGATTTTGTGGCCAATGCATAAACTAGCAGTAAAATTTGCTTTAGCTCTTTTAAGGGAGGTTTCGCTCTTTCAAGTCCACCTTTCAGCAGGGATAGAACAACTTTATTACCGCTTGTCTGTCGGGTGAATGAACTGGGAACTATAGTACTTATGGTGTGGAAATCAGGCAATTTAAGTGTAGCAATTGCCGAGATAAGCATTCGAAGAAACCCTCCAAGCAGCTCGATATTGTATGCACCGATTACACGGTCAGTTGTGGCCTCTATCTTTCGGGTTAAGACGTCCATACCGCCTTCCTTTGACCAGAAAACATCTTCGAATTCTGAGAGAGACATATTAAGCCCCATTTCCCTTAGCATCTCGGAGAGCAGGCGTGACCTGTCTCTCCTTGTTGCAAACCATCCCCTTAACCCCATTCTCCTGTAAAATTCAACCCTCAGTTCCGTAATCGATGAAAAGTTAGACCTGACGTTATTATCCCGGGCGAAGACGTAGAAGTACTTATAGAGAACCTTTACGATGCCGTTCGCAAGTTTCTCATCACCAATTATGTATTTCGGCAGCGACTCATCGATTTCCACTCTGCGCTTACCAAGCTGAAGATCAAAGAATTGAATTAGAGAGCTGACAAGATCAGCATGAACACCAACCTTTAGCCAATTTGGATGGATAAAACCTTTTCTTATCGAAAATCGAAGCAGCTCTCGCCCAAACATAGAAAAACACCGAATTAACAGCTACTCCTGACAGTCGCTGAGCAGGGTTATGGCAGCCATTATAGCGCCGTTTAGGGCTGTTTTGGGCGTTTCACCTCCGGTTATTATTAAGGCGTCACCGCTTTCCATCCTAAACTTTTTCAGGATGGACTTAGCGAAACGGGGATATTCTGCAGAAACGTTAGAAAGGCTTGGCATGAACAACACGCCATCCTGGTAGACGAGTGTCACAGCTCCCATAGCCCCTTCCTTTACAGCGGCATCTCTCTGCTCAATCCCCTTTTTCACTTTCTCACCCCCTCTCTTGACTAAAACCGCTACATGAAAACTTCCAAGCTTCAAATCTTTAATCTCCGGCGTTGCATCGACCATTAACTGTGAGGTTAGCTCACGGTACAATGCTAGCCCCTTTTGAGTAAGGCGGCATCCTCTTCTGTCAACTTGGACTAGGTTTCTCCGCTTTAATTTGTTAACTATTGTTCTTGTAGCCCCTTCGCCGATGCCAAGTCTTTTTGAGAGCTTCTTTCTGCCTATCGGAGCAAATGAACCCATTGTTAAAATAGACAGAACTAAGTCGGCTGCTGAGAAGGATGGAACTGGTCCTAAACGCCCATCCCTAATGGAGGAGAGCAAGGAGGTTAAGGCTTCCATGTTGAGGGAGAAATAGCCGAGAATGTTTAAAAAAGTAGAGTTTTAGGAGAGCATTACCCCATGATCACACGGTAGATGAGCTTAGCCCCTTTAACCTCTATCTCCCTCACTTCAAAGAAGTCGATTTCACCATGCGCAGAGAGATACTTACCCCTCTTAAGAGCATTTGTAAATTCTGACTTTTTGATCTTGAGAGTTGGACCTATAGTTGGGTCAGGTAGTTTCATGATCCTTTCACGAGAAAAGAAGTTCTCTAACTCCTTTTTCTTAAAATGGTACTCTTTTGCTACTGCAAGGCCTGCATAAGCGGAGGGGCTTTCACGCCGAAGGTCTACAATTTTAACAATTTGAGGAGCTTTCCTTCTCTGAAACTGGTACAAGAGATGAGAACCAATAACTTCACGCAATTCGCACACCCCTCCAAGCCGTCTAGAAACCTAATGGAACTGTTAAACAAATGATCAGATGGGCTTTTATATTTTTCTTTATTTAAAACGAAACAAAAAATAGCAGAAGACGAAACGTTCACCGGATAGGTGGTTGAGGTTATATGGCCAGTCGAGGAGATAGAGCCGAGAGGGAATTGCTTAGAGAGCTTAAGAGAATGGGTTTTTGCGGTTTTAGAATTCCTGCTAGCGGTAGGGGATCTAAAGAGCGTCTTCCAGATTTGGTTGTTGCTCACAGGGAGAGCGGAATTAGGCTTGCAATTGAGGTAAAGAGAACAAGCAAAGATAGGGTCTACATTAAGAGAGGAGAAATAAATGGACTGATACGGATTGCAACATGCTTTCGAGCAGTGCCCCTGATAGCTGTAAGGTTTGGTGGAGAGGGAGACTATTGTTTTACGCTTGCAGAGCTTGGGAGTGATGAGCGAAATATAAAAATTGTAAGAAATAAGTTAAAATTATTCAAACTGGAGAGACTGGGCGACACAAGGTTCTTAGCCTGTCTTAGGGATCAGACAACCAAAATTTTAAACGTAGAGTGCTAAAGGGGAAAAGAGGAAGAGGCGTGAGCTTTATGGGAATAGAAGAAGAAGTTAGTCTTCTTTTGAAAATAAGAGAGAAGTATCAGAACCAATTGAAGGAAATGGAGAAAAAAGTAGAAGAGGTAAAATTGCTTATAAGCGTTATAGATCGGTTTTTGGCTGAGAAATCGTTCACAAAGGCTGTCGACCTTTCAAAGACAGAAAAAACACCGAAATTGATAGCAGGGGAGACCATAGAACTTGTTTCAAGTAAAGGAGAGCCCCTGGGTAGGGTTAAGGTGACCGAGAGTGAGGTAGAGATCATCCCAAACCCCTCCCTAAATCTTGATGTGAGGACTCCTCCTTTCTCTCCCTTTCTAATACGCAAGGTTCTGTTGGGAATGAAGCTAGCGGATGAAAATGCTAGAGTTAGGGGAGAGTTGAAGAAGGAGGACGTCATGGACTTTAAGGTTGAGGAGGTCGACAATATCCTTCGAAAGATTCTTGTGAGAAATTATAGAGATCCAAACCGTATTAAACAGATTGTACGTGCGGCAAAATGGACGTTCGAAACAATGATAAAGAATATGAGAGAGCGAAGAGGATAGAGAGGGAGATTGAGGAGTTTTACTCAATATTTATTGACACAGTTCGTACTCTCCCCCATTGGCTTCAAGAGTTAATAATGGCGAGAAAAATACTCATATTCAAGCTTATCTATAACTTCTTATGGAAGGTTGAGAGAGCCATTCAAGACAAGAAGACTTTTCTTGCATCCTGTGTATACATCTCACTAAGGCTGATTGAAGCCTCTCCCTGCTTCAACGATGAACAAATCACAAAGCCCTTCATAGCCAAACACCTGAAAGTGCACGTTAACACGCTGAAGTGGTATGTGAATAGGGTAGAGAAGGAGTTAGGGCTTAAGAAAATTCTTGTGAAGACCAAGCCGTTTTACATGTACCCGAATAGTTCTCTGTTCAGACTTATGGAGGTAATAGTGGAAAGCTGTGTTGAGAAGCATCTATTAATCGCCTACATGGATGGAATATCTAACTTGGAGGGGTTTGTTGTCAATAACTCTTTTCTTGACGCATCGTATAAGGTAAAGAGGCTTGTACCCGATGAGATCTCCGGTGTAGCCGAAGAAATAATCCTTGACTTAGTAAAGGAGAAGGCTGCCAAACTTTTAGCCCTACATGCAGTCTAATATGATATCTACGCTCTTTTTGGTAGCATCATACCTCTTGACCACCATAGAAACCCTTAAGGCATTCTCAATCAGGATGTCGTTCTCTAATAATTGGAGTATAACACTTGCAATTTCCCTTGCACTCTTGCTCTGGCTCATGACTTCAGCTACGCCCATACGGTGGGCATTCCTTGCTATTTCCATATGCTCGGGATGATTTGGTGTGGGGATTATGAGCATCGGCCTTCCAAAATATATGGCCTCCGAAACAGTGTTGTGGCCTCCCCTCGTGATGAGGAGATCACATGCCTTAAGCAGCATTAACCTGTCCTTCACCCAGCTATATATATGGAGATTCTCCTTTCTAATGATCACAGAACTAGAGGGTTCACCTTGTGTGATCAGTAGAAAGACATCCTTCGGAAGGTATCTTGATACGTGAACAATCTTTCGGAAAAGAGCTTGCCTCTCTCTCGGCGTTCCGCTTATACCAGCGTAGACGACTTTCCTCGCCCTTATCCCCAAATGTTTAAGTATACTTTCCGGCGACGGGTATTCATGTGGTTTTTTGGATATAAACGGGCCTATAAATACAATTTTCCTCTTTAGGTCATTGGAGATCTGAAGGTGGGATCTAGCCAAAGTTAGAGGGGGTTCAAAGTCAGGCACAAGGATTTTCTCTCCACGAGCCCAAAACGCATCCAAGAGTTTTGATGCAAAGATTTCTATTTTCCTTTGAACGTTCTGATCACCATCAACTGTTAAATCTGGGAGAAGAAGCTTTATTTGATGAACAATAGTTATCACTCTCTTTCCAAGCAGCACTGCTGCGAGTATAGTCGACACCCGTGAATCAGAGACCACGACATCTGGCGTTTCTTTCCTTATGAAATCAACTTCGTTAAACATATGAGTTAGTAAGCGCTGCATGTAAAGCGGGGAGTTAGCCATCGTCCCGCGGGGATCTACGGTCCCTGCTTTATCCTCGCTCCAAAGAAGCGAAGGAGATTCATAGACTTTGTGTCCTCTCTTCCTAATTACTCGAACGGCGTCACCATAGGACGAGAAGACAGAGGAGTGACCAAGCTTGCTGAGGGCATTCGCTATGATAAGCATTCGCGCGGCGTGGCCAAGCCCCATGCCGTTTACTCCAAAGTAAACCTTCATACTCCACACGCATTTGATAAAGGTTTCTCTAAGACACGGCCTTCCGGCTCTTCCTCTTGAAAAATCTGTGCCTGGAATCTGTATACCTCGACATCCTCCCGCAGCCACATATCCAGAGGAAGGCCAGCTTTCCAGCACGTGTGGGACAAGAACTCTCTAGAGTTCCATCCTTCTTCAACGGCCACCTGAGGCAGTAAAAGCCCGCTGAACGGCCCCCATTTGACTATTAGACCATCTTTTCCTATTCGGATGAGCTTATCGGCATCCGATTCGGTCGTTATGTAGATTTTCTCCGGAACTGTAAGTATACTTAGTTCAATAACTATTTTAGTCAGCTCGTTGAGCATAAGAGGTGGGAAACGTGGGTCCTCAACTGCGGCGCTTATTGAGGCGTCGATTACGGCATCAACTAAGGGACGGATGGGATAAGGAAATCCTATGCAACCTCTAAGAGAATGATCTGGGTACCTCTTCAACGTACAGAAAACACCCCTGTTCTCCTTAAGCTCTTCATCCTCAATTTTTGGGGTTTTCATCCTAGTGGATGTTCGCAAATAGTTCTCAATGGCTTCTCTAGCTAATCTAACTAGGAATCGGGCCTGTTCAATGTTCACCATAACGATCACTAGAAAGCCTTTATTAAGGGGTCAAATAGCAATCTTCACAGAGATACCTACCATTTTTCTCGTGGAGAAAATCACTCCACTTCCCACAGCTTTCACACTCTCCAACCAATACCTCATCGACTGTTCTGGGTGGCTCTTCACCTCTTTCGGCGTGCAACTTCTCTATAAGAACCTCTATAAGGTATGGTGCATACTCTAGGATGTCTCGTGAGGAAATCACGCCTACCATTTCACCCTCATCCACGACGACTAGCCTTCTTATCCTTCTCCTCGCCATTAACCTTGACGCATCGAATAGTGTTCCGGAGGGGGAAATGGATATTATTGGATACTTGTAAACGTCCTTCGCCTTTACGTTACGTGGATCAAGATCCTTTGAAAGGACATCCCTTATTATGTCACCCTCTGACATCACACCTATAGGCTTTCCATTGTTAACTATCACAATGAAACCGACCTTATTTTCAGCCATCTTCTTAGCTATGGCGATTATATCATCCTCACTGTTTGCTGTGACAACTCTTCTCGTCATTATGTCGCCTATTTTCACAACTTCCCTCATGAAGACCCCCAAGAAAGGCTAAGCGGCAATTGCGAGTACGCATATTCGCTTACACAGTGGTACCTTAAATAACTTTCTTTTACCTTTGCTTTGAACTAGTTTGACTGCAGATGGATTATTGACAGACCTCCGCTTGGGAGAATAGCTCTGAGATGATTCTCAACATTTCTCATCAATTTTTTGGTGAGAGGACCAATCGTCTTCTCTATCTCCTTTACAATGACACGTATGGCCTGCTCTTTAGACTTCTCCCCAGGGATCACCCGAAGGATTAAGCATTCTTTGGAGGATGATAACGGCCGGGGTGAGATCAGAACCTCAAGCCTTTTCCCCACTAGTTTGCAGTGCAAATAGAGCCTTAACGGTACATCCGTCAGATAGTTCCTTTTGCCCGATATAAAGAAGGCTCCGGCTGGGAGATACTGACCTGCAGGAGGGGAAGTGGAGACCTGAAGCCCGTGCACGTAGTAGACGTCTACCGTATCAAAACCTTTCTTCCAAGCAGAGGAATAGCAGGCTGCAAGAACAGCAGCATCTCTCATAACCTCTTCGGTTAGCTTTGAGGGGTCATCCGACTTAACTATAAAAACGGAGCCGCCATGTACGTCAGCGTGAACAAAGAGGTCATTTTCAGCCATGTAGCGCTTTACAAGAAGGGTGTTCTGGTGTTTATTGCGGCCGCCTACGATTAAAACGCTAGGTGATGGTTTAAACCACCGGAATTTTGAATGCCATCCCTTCTCCATTTTGAGCGCCACTATCCTCGGCGTTTCTGGTTTTTCCCGAGGAAGGCCTGACTTAAGAATCTCCCTAGCACGCCTTGCCTTTCTTTCATACTTTTTCGCTTGCTCAAAGTAGCGGCTTGCCTGTGAGGAGATCTTTTCGAGGAGAGATAGCCTCACAGGAACGCCTTCAACATCAAAGGTAACCTCGCCTGATTTCGTGTCCTTTTTCAGCAGATGAAAGTGTTTGGGAGGATTTCCCGCTCTAATAAGGGATATATCATCTTCTAATTCAGCAAGATGTACTAGAATAACCTCGGCTATTTTTCTGCTCTCTGCAGCTTTCTCCTGATAGGACTTGAGGAGCCTACTCTGCATCTCTCGTATGCGTACAGCTTTGTCTTCTTCCATACTTGTTGAAGATGCTTCTTGCGCCCATTTAGCCTTGAAGAACTCATCCACAGCCTCATTGAAACTTTCTCTCGTGACTTTGTGAAGACCCTTGCAGATTCTAAGGTCAAAGGGGGAGAAAGCCACAAGTTCCCCAGCTGATGTAAAATAAAGGTAACCTCTATAAGCACCACCCGTGATCAAGCGCCGAAGAATTGTTAGGGCATCTATTACTCTCTCCATTTCGTCATCCGAAAGCTCTGCCAGTTTTCTCTTGGGATTTACCCCTGAGCGGGTAAGCGCCTCATTGATCTCTTTAACTCCCAAATTTAGGTTTCTGAACAAAAACCCAAACGCGTCGAGTTTCTCGTCTGGTCGCTTAAAGAGCTGATCTGCGAAGTCATCTTCCAGTATGCTTATTTTATCGATTGGAGGTGGGGTGTACAGGATCCCGCGCTTTAACTCCCGTCCTCTCCTCTTAATTGGCGTTAGCAAATGGATTATTTTCCTTTCGTGATCAGTTAAAACAACATTGCCATCCTTAAATAGTTCTAACACAAGAAAAAAGATTTTTGAGTCCTTTTCCACGGTTATTTCCACTATTCTATCGAAGTTGATCTGTGACAATCCCGTTAAGATGCCGTTTGAGAGATACTTTCTTAGGGCCATTGCAAAGGTCGTCGCAATTTTTCTCTTCTCCCATTTAAACTTGGTTAGGTTGAACCTCCTCCCTATTTCTATTAGAAGCTCCATTTTTCCCGTTTCCTTACCTCTAAGGGTTATGGAGAAGAAATCGTTTCTAAGCTGGTAGATTTTAAGGATACGAGAACCAATAACCTTTTTATTGAGCTCACGGACTGCCGCGTACAAGTCTGCGTTAGTCATGTAGTTTGCCTTTATGATATCCATATGTTATCACCACAGGCGATATAACATGAAGGCTGAGGATAAGGTCTTCTACTCCCATATCGGGGCAGCCTTACTCGCGGGACTGGCTTCTGGCATCTTTAACCTTTCACCACCTCTTGCGTTAAGCTTGTTTATAGCAGTTTACGCGCTTAGCTCGCAAGGCTTGGAGATGCTAGGGTTGATCGAGATATCTGAGATAGAGAAACCCAGCAAGCTTTATACATCTGGCATGTTTTCATCCATAGTGCTTTTCCTATTCACTTGGATATTTATAACTAACCTTCTAACGATTGAGCCCGCTCTCTCTGTGATTATCTTCCATCCAAGACATGAAAAGGGTCTCTTTCTGATGAAGGAAGGGGTAAGGGTTAAGGGGGTGGTTTGTAATACGTATCTAGTGATTGCTCCCTTCAGCCCTGAGGAGAAGTCTATGTCTATAAAACTTGGAGTTTTTCGGGCTTTTATCGGTAGAGACATGTTCATCTACACAAATGCCGATCTTAAAGAGGGCTTATTCTTTAACTCGTCGTCAGGAGAGTTAAGGGTATTTCGCCTTCTTAGGGCCCCCATTAACGGCTTTGTGAGGATACCGTGGGTTAGAGGAGATTTGAAAATTGAGCTGGAGGATGGACATCTCATAGAGTCTAAAACCGATAGCTACAGGGTAATGAGAATTTCTGATGATCTCATAGAGCTAAGAGTGAACATCGATGGGGAGGAATACCGATATTTGGTGAGAACCACCCCTATCAATGCAGAAGCTACAAATGTGACATTTTTTGGGCCTGCTTTATGGGGGGGTAATATTACATTAGCGGAAGGAGCGTTAAACTTCTCAAGCGTAGGAGAAACTGTTTTGACAACGGATGAAGGTGTGTATGTCATAATGGGGGAAGTTTACGACCTGAGGGTGGGTAGAGCAGTTAGGGTGGACGATTGTTATTTAGTACTGTCAGAGTACGAGTGAGCTGATTTGGATGGGATCCATCCTAAAGGATCTGCTCCAAGACATCCTTTCTGAGGAGGAATTAGCGGTTTTGCCGTCAGCATTTGATGTGATAGGGCACATAGCGATCATAAAGCTTCCACAGGAGCTTAAGGACAAGGGAGTGGTTGTTGGAGAGGCAATAGCACAGGTTTATCCGCGCGTGAAAACGGTGCTTTCAGTAGGGCGAGGCACGAAGGGAAACTTCAGGCTAAGGGGATACACCCTTATATGGGGGGAACCGCCATCGGAGACAGTTTATAGAGAGCATGGATGCAGGTTTGCCGTTGACATAACGAGGGTTTTTTTTAACCCGCGACTCTCACATGAACGGCTTCGAATCGCTGAACTTGTGAGGCCAGGCGAAACGGTTACCAATATGTTTGCCGGGACCGGAATAATGTCAATTATAATTGCACGAAAACAAAGGGTAGAACGTGTATATTCAATCGACATTAATCCCTGGGCGTATTATTACACGAAGAAGAATGTGCAACTTAACAAGGTGAGAGACAAGGTTACTCCAATATTGGGAGATGCAAGGCAGGCGATCACATCATTTCTTCAAAGCAGCTCAGAAAGGGTTCTGATGCCCCTCCCCTCTGTAGCATTAGATTTTATGGAGGCCGCTATTGAGGCTTTAAAGGCTGACAAAGGTGGAATCATACATTTCTATCATGAATGCGAGGCTAAGGATAAAAAGCAGGCTATCGAGAAATCAATTACGGCACTGAGGAGACGCGTTAAACCAAGCATAGACTTTGAGATACTCGCCAGCCGTGTTGTACGAGCTGTAGCCCCCTATCGCTATCACATAGCAGTTGACGTAAAGATTAACCCCCCACTACCTTTAAATATAGCTCTCTCCAGCGAAGGGCCTGTTCAAGACCTTAACAGCTGAATAGTAAGGAGAAAATGTGAGAGGAGGCGGAATGACCATCAAGGCTATCTTTGTATCAATGGTCCTACTCTCTCTGTTTATACCTGTTTTACTCCTATTGACTGTCATGACAGGCTCCCCCTTTGACAGAGAGGCTGTTTTAGTTTTATTCTTTGCCGCCAACAGCATAGTTGGTATAATTAGGAAAATCTTACCGAAAAGCTCGCTTCCAAAGCCAGAGCAGGGGTTCATCTATACGTTTCTTGAAAGTGCCCTTAACCTTACCATCGGGTATCAATTGTTAGTTGCCGGCATTCTCTTCATAGGAGCAATGGCGGTTTACTTTCCCGAGGCTTCCTCTTACTTGAAACCTTTCATGGCTCCGGAGAGAGAATCGTTAGACTCTTTCTTAAATAGGGGTCCTCTGCATGTTGAAGATTGGATCATGCCGCTTCTGTTTTATCTAAGCTTCGGACTTCTCTTTGCTTATCTCGGATTTTTCCTGATTTTACCGTTTCAGAGGCTAATGACGGAGAAAGAAAGGGTGCCCTTCCCCTTAGCTCAGGCGGCCGCATCAATCTTTCAGGGATTATTCTCTCGAGCAAAATCCAAGAAGTGGGTGACATATGGAATCCTAGTTGGATTCCTTCTTGGGGTCATTAGAAAGGACGGCCTGCTTCAGTTGCTTATTCCGGGGTTTCCTGCCGTGCCGACCTTTATAGATTTAAGTGGCTATTTACAGGGGACTTTACCCGGAGCATCTCTAGCATGGTACTGGAGCCCTGAGCTTCTTGGACTTTCGTTTATAGTCCCGTTAGAGGTTCAAGTAGCAAGTGTCCTGTTTTCCTATATTTTTTACGTGCTGATCCCGCCTATTGAAGTGGTAAATGGGATGCTCCCTTGGAGCTCCGGGTTGTCTGGGAGGGAGTACCAGTTCTTGGCGTTCACCCACGGCCTATCGTTTGGTCAAATGGCTGTTGGTGGAATATTGGCAATTGGGGTCTCATCCATGTTACTTTGGCAGGAGGAGCTACGGTCAATCTTAACTAAAGGTAAGAGAAAGATCAGAATCGTAGTGAGAAGGAGGCTTTACCTCCTTTTAGCCGTCATTACAGCATCTATGCTGTGCATGATCTATCTCGGGGTTCCTATTGAGGTGACTGTTGTAACGCTGGTTCTTAACCTTCTTCTCTGGATAGGTCTAACTAAGTGTGTTGGTTATGGTGGATGGATGCTGGGTTCAGATTGGTGGTTAATGAATATGATTTCTAGGTTATTCTTTAGCCAAAGCACCATGAGTCAGGCGCACTTCAATAGCCAGATAACGTGGAGTATGGCCTCTAGGCAAGGGAGTAATGGCGCGGCCACGTCTGCGGAGACCTTTAAACTTGCTAGCCTGTTTAAAACAGAAGAAAAATCTGCAATGATCGCACAGATTAGTGGCGCTGCCATTGGATTGGTTTTGGGATTGATATGGCTGATTCTACTCGCAACAACCTTGGGATCTCTCAGTGATGTTTTTCCTCTTTGGACCAACAGTCAAGCCATCCCAATCATCATAACAGGTGCCCTTAAGGGGGAGGCGGTGCCCCTTAACCAGTTCTCCATGGGAGTTGGCTTTGCAGCTGTGCTGCTCATGCTTTATTTGGGGAGCTTTCAAAATATTTTCACACTGATCCCATATGGTTTCATTTTCGGGCTGCAACTGGGAACAACTCTCTGCTCAATGTACCTTCTGACAGGGATCACTAGATGGGCCTTTACGGTGAGATACGGCAAAAGGCGGTATAACTCTGTTGCACTTCCATTCACCGCCGGAATGATTGGCGGAGGGGTGTTAGAAAGGTTCACCTATAGTGTAGCCTTCGCAGCTACCAAGTTTGGCTGGAATGGCCAGGCGATTGGTGGAGGGCTAACAATTTTAATATTGCTTACAACGCTCTATCAAGCTAGACCTCTTAAGTTGTAATAAGTTGAGTATAGATACACATGGTGAGGAACGTGAGACCCCCGCTTACAGAACTAAGAAAGTCTATTCAGAGTGAGATTATAGTTAGATTAAAGGATGGAAAGGAGTATAAAGGGCGGTTGGAGCATCTAGATGACCACATGAATCTAGTTCTGACTGGATGCGTAGAGTTAGATGGAGATGGAAATCCATTGAAGAGGGTAGGAGATATGTTCTTACGTGGAAACAACATAATGTTCATAGTAATAAGGTCATAGCCTCAAATGAGCCTTATCTCGTTTAGTAAACGTTGAATGGACATCCCAACTCTTTCAAATTTGACGTTCACCTGATGAGCAAGCTCACGTATATAATCCTCATCGACTAGCACGCGGCCTTTCCTCTTTATGGGTAAGGCTATATACTCGTGGCCCTCAATTAAGACAACTATCTTCCCATCAAGCCCTAAGATGCCGACACGTTTGAAGCCTGCCCTCTTGGCCGCATCAAGCAATTCCTTTGCTGAGGAAATGTCCCTTGCCATGATGTGAAGGATTAATGGCTGGAACAGAAACCAGATTATGTCTATATCCTTGCTTTCAACTCTTATGATAGCCTCCTGTAAATCCTCCGGTTTAACCTTTCTATGGGTTTTCCATAATATCTTTGCCTCTCTTTTCCTGCCGCTGGGATGGATAGCTATAAGGATAGCTCTTCCTGCACACGAGGAGGTTGAAACGTAATTTCTCTTTGAATTAATAGCTTCAAGCAAAGGGATTATTCTTTCATCGACTCTTTCTTTCGATAATTCAATGGATAAAGAGGTTAAAATGGCCCTTTTTCGGGCATCGAACTTCGAAGTGGTTGTTGCGGCCTTGCTCAAGTTGAAACCCCCAATCTTTTAAACACGAACATTGCACGCCTCTATGTCTCTATGACTTCAGCAGGCGTCATGGACCGATGACAAGGAAAGTGATGATTGCGTTTGTTTTAATAATAGTTTACCTCATGGCTATGCAAGCTGAGGCTTTCACTCAACATGACGGTAGGAGGTTCTCGGTTAGGATCTATATTCCATCTATAGATCGAAATACCGGCAAATCAAGCATAACAGAGTTTTTAGTTTCAGCTACTGAAGGAACAGGAAGGGTTACGGTGAAGAGCAGTGCAAAAATTAAACCAAGCATAAATGTCTCTGTGTGGACGGCCATCGAAGCCGCTGAAATGGCTGTAGGGCTTGATCTATCTAGGTGGAATATTGAAATAACCATAAGGACGAGGGCGAGCGCAATAAGCGGGATGAGTGGAGAAGCCGGGCTTGAAGTTGCCATAGTAGCTGCCGTTTTAGGACTTCCAATTAGAGGAGATGCTGCCATTACCGGTTCTTTAGCTTTGGATGGGTCGATAACTCCGGTAGCCGAGGTTGAGGCGAAAGCTTCAGCAATTGCTGAGGCCAACCTTAGGTTCTTTCTTATACCAAAGCTAAATGAGGTAGTAAGCCGCATTAATGCATCTAGTGGCAGGATGGAGATTGTTAATCTCTCAAGAGAGCTGAACAACAGGTATAACATTACAATTATACCTGTTGGAGACGTGTGGGAGGCGTTTAGATTTCTGACAGGTTTTGAGATTAACAAGGCCTTTGCGAATAAGGGTGAGATAAACAGTAATAGATACAATAAACTTCTGAGATGGGAAGCAGAGGAGATGTATAGGAGCACAGCCCGACTCCTAGAAGAGCTAGAAGCCAAATATGATGAGTTTAAAGCTCAAATCCAGGAAGTGAATTGGATAGAAAGCTCCATAGATGGCCTCAAGAATAACCTAAATGAAGCTCGTATTCTTCTAGGTGAGGAGAAATACTACACTTCTATGTGCAAGTCATTCCAAATGAGAGTGAAGATTCGCAATCTCTCAAACACAATCAGGTATCTCTCCTCTAGAGATATGGAGATGTTCTTAGAGGAGCTAAGGAAAGAAGCTAAAAAATCAGTTGATAATGCTAAAAAATTTCTTGCTGGGACCAGAAATGATGTGGTTTGCCTTAATTTGCCTTATAGCGCCAGCGGACAGGCTGCAGCAACAGGATACCTTAGAGTGTTAGAGGCTGAATCACTACTGGAAAGGGCTGAAGGTGAGGTCTCCGCCGGCCTTACGAAGAGAGCTATTGAGGACCTCTCCTTCACGATTGAGAGGGCACAAACGGCCATATGGTGGATGAACTTCTCCGTTAAAGTTGAACGCCTGCTAGGGGCAAGCTGCAGCCCCCTTGACGAGGAGAAGGTGATAAGGAGAACCAGGCTCCAGATTGAGAAGGCCTTATCTGTTCTTGACCTAGCAGAAGATCTTCTAGACGAATTGCAAGAGGAAGGCGCCACAGGAAACCTGGAAGAAGTACGGGCTATCTTCAGACAAGAGAAAAGGAGCATCACCAAGCTGCTAACTTGGAACATCACATCTGCTGTATTTCTTGAGAGTTTAGAGGCTGTCTCGCTATTCGAACTGTTACTATTCCAGCCGCCCTTCTCACCTATCGGTGTAGAGGGCAGCTTCACAAATTCCTCTCTCCACAATCTCATACAACAGGCAGAACTGTGGAGCATGCTTGCATTAAATAATTCTGGAGAGCCCTTGCTCCCCATACTCTACCTTGAGTTTGGAAGGTATGGATTTGCCGGTGAACAAGAGGCCTCCATACATGTAATCTTAATCTCACGCAGAATTGGGAAGGGAATAAATGATTTACAAATGGAGATAAACCCAGACGCGAGGACTGTCAAAATTGAGGTTAAGAAAGCGGATTTAGGAAAATTTGAAGCAAAGGACCAAATTATCAGGAATTTAACCTTTGGTAGACAGATGATCGCAGCAGCACTGGTTGTTATAGGCCTTGCAATTATTGTCTTTGCCGTTTTCTTAATCCTAAGGGGCAGCAGAGGCGACATTGGGAAACAAAACGCCACGCTAGGTGAGGGAAATGGGTCTTAAGGAGGGAAAACTCCCCCCTCACACGTTAATTAAGTACGTTCTTAGATACGTTTCAGGTAAAGAGGACGATCTTATAGTCCCAGCAGGAATAGGGCTTGACGCAGCCGCAGTGGAGGTTAATAGGAGGATATTGGTAATAACCATGGACCCTATAACAGGTGGCGAGAAGAATATTGGGTGGCTAGCTGTCCACATAAATGCTAATGACGTAGCAGTTATGGGCGCAAAACCAAGATGGATGGTTCTAACAGCTTTGTTGCCAACAGAGTTTAAGTTAGAAATGCTAGAAAGAATAATGGAAGACGTTCGGAGAGCCTGCGTGGAGTTAAACCTTAGGTTAATAGGTGGCCACACGGAAGTCACTTCAGCAGTAGAACAGCCAATCTTAGTGGCATCGATTATCGGTGAGGCTATAGGTAGGGTAACGCCAACAACAAACTGCAAAGCTGGGGATCTGGTTCTCATGACGAAGACAGCTGGAATTGAGGGAACAGCGATAATTGCCTCTGATTATTCTCACCTATTAAGAGGGGAGATGACGAGAGAAGAGCTAAGGAGAGCTCGGGCCTTTATCAAGAAGATATCTGTCGTGAAGGAGGCCATTCTGATAGCAGATCTTGTGAATGCGATGCATGATCCCACCGAAGGGGGCTTAACACAAGGACTTTGGGAGATGGGCGAGGCTTCCCGAAGAGGTTTAAAAATACTCGGAGACAGGGTGCCAATCGCAGAGGAAACAAGGAGAATATGCAAAATACTTAAGATAAACCCTCTAAACCTAATAAGTTCGGGCGTGCTCTTGGCTGCGGTACCAAGGGATAGGGTGAAGGAGGTTAAAAAGCGCTTAACCGATAATAAGATTCCTTTCTCGTTCATTGGAGAGTTCACAGATGGGTCGGAGAGAAGGATGTTAATAAATGGAGACTGGCAGCCGATTGAGCCGGTTCAGGATGAGCTTTGGAGGTTAAGGGAGAGGTTGAGAAGTGGGAGGGCCTATAATCGTTAGAGCAAGATCAAGGGGTCAACTTGAAGAAAAAAGGTGTGATAAATGTGGCTCAACCTTCTTCGTGAATCCTAGAAAGAGGAGAAAAGTCATAATCTGTCCTGTTTGTGGGTTCAAAACTCGTTTGTAGCGGCGAGGGAACCTGATGGTTCGGGGGAGAAAGGAAACAGATTTTATGGAATGGTTTTCTCAAATCCTATTGGAGACTGAGATCTATGATTATAGGTATCCCATAAAGGGAATGGGAATATGGTTACCTTTTGGCTTTAGAATCAGAGAAAACATGCTAAGGATAATAAGGAAAAACCTAAATGGAGCAGGGCATCAGGAGGTTCTATTTCCACTCCTGGTCCCTGAGTACAACCTTAAACGCGAAAGCGAACACATAGTGGCCTTTGAAAGTGAAGTCTACTGGGTCACACACGGGGGAAAGGACAAACTTAAAGTCAGATATGCCTTAAGGCCAACAAGTGAAACAGCCATATACCCCATGTATGCTCTATGGATCCGGTCTCACCGGGATTTGCCAATAAAATACTACCAGATAGTTAATATCTTCCGATACGAAACAAAAACCACGCGCCCTATAATAAGGGTTAGGGAGGTTCTAACATTTAAAGAAGCCCACACAGCTCATGCCACAAGGGAAGAAGCAGAGAGACAGATAAAAGAAGCTATAACCATTTATTCTAAGATATTTGAGGAGATGGCCATTCCCTATCTGATACTGAAGAGACCAGATTGGGACAAGTTTGCTGGAGCTGAGTATTCCATAGCATTTGATACCATATTACCGAATGGTAGGAGGCTTCAGATAGGAACTGTCCACTACTTAGGCCAGAACTTTGCGAAAGCTTTTGACATAAAGTACTTGAAGCCTGATGGAGAACATGAATATGTTTACCAAACATGTTACGGTATCTCGGGACGCCCTATAGCTGCAGTAATCGCTATACACTCAGATGAAAGGGGGCTTGTGCTCCCGCCCTCAGTGGCACCACTAAAGGTTGTGATCATACCCATATACTATGAGAGGGGTAAGGTAGAAACCTTTAACCTTTCACGTGAAATAGAGATAGAACTCAATAAATCCGGCATAACAGCCATAGCCGACCTAAGAGAGAAGGATACACCTGGGGCGAAGTATTTCTACTGGGAACGAAGGGGGATACCTCTGAGAATAGAGATAGGTATGAAAGAGGTTAGTGGCGGGTTTGTCACGGTTTTCAGGAGGGATACTCTTAAGAGGGAGCGGGTTGAAAGAGATAATGTCGTAAGTAGAGTAAGAGATCTATTGAATGAGATTCAGTGGAATCTAAAAGAGAAAGGAGAAAAGTTCTTGCTCGAGAAAATAAAGGAGGTTAACGATTTATCAGAGGCTAGCAGGGAAATAGAGAGGGGCCTAGTTGTGATACTACCTTGGTGTGGTAGTGAGAGCTGCGGGGAAAAGATGGAAGAGAAGCTTGGAGCTAAGGTCTTCGGCCACCCGCTAGATGGAGAATATGAAGGAAAGTGTCCTGTGTGCGGCAATTCAGCAAAGCTGAAGATATATATAGGTAAGTCCTACTAAGACGAACAGAGGGGAGCATATGAGGGTGTTCTAAGTTGCCGAAAAAAAGGAAGAGCAGTGGAAGATCTAAGGGGCATGGAGCAGGGAGAACAGGCTATCTTACCTGCGATTTCTGCGGCCGTAGAATGCCTATGGATAAGATTAAAAAGATAACTAGGTGGTACTCCCCTGTTGATCCCCAGATCAGAAAGGAGCTGAAAAAACAGGGCTCAAGGGTACCTGTGTACAGAGTCACAAAGTATATTTGTATACGATGTGCAATTCACAGAGGCATAATAAAGATAAGAGCAGAGGAGGAAAGAAAAACAGCTAAACCAGTTTAGGGGAGAGGTTATTGGCTGTTTTTACGCTCAAGAGCTGGCGAGTAGGTTGGTAGGGTAAGCTTTTTATAGGGATAAAGGGTGCCCTATTCCAGCTTTTCCAGCGCCCTTGTAAAAAGCAAAGCACGTGTGGAGGTGTTGCAACTTGGCAAGTGATGTCGGCGAGATCTATATCGGTAGGAAACCAACGATGAACTACGTTTTGGCGACCGTTCTACAGTTTAACCAAGGAAAGAACCAGGTAATCATTAAGGCGAGGGGGAAGTCAATAAGCAAAGCCGTTGACGTTGCAGAGATCACAAGAAACAGATTCCTCCAAAACGTCGTCGAAGTCGACGATGTAAAGATAGGAACTGAATCGCTTGGTGGCGGAGAAAGCGAGGAAAGAAATGTCTCTGTGATCGAAATAACCCTCAAAAGGGTAGCGTGAAGGCATCCCCTCCCCCCCACTTTTCTAAGTAAATAAGCCTCCGTACGCCCTGAAAGCCCGGTTTCTACTCGCGTGCTACCCACAGCACACTTTTGGTATTAACCTGTTCTCTCTTTATAAGAGGTGTAAGCAGGCAATCCGGCTTCTTAATGGGAGAAAGATGCCGCGGGCAGGTTTTTCGAGTCATTCTCGAACCTGCGACCTCCCGGTTTCAATCTGGCGACTTCAGCCGGGCGCTCTCCCACTGAGCTACCGCGGCATCCATAAGGTAATTGAGAATAGCCCCGCCCGGATTCGAACCGGGGTCAGCGGATCCAGAGTCCGCCATGCTTGGCCACTACACCACGGGGCTCCGGTGGAGTATCGTTATGCCGTGCACGATTTAAAAGGTTTGCGGTTAGGGTGCTCTGTAACCCGCCTCCCTCTCAGCTCTTATAATAAGGTTTTTAAGGACGTTTTTAACGTTTTCACGGCTTTCTGTTAAAGTGCCCGTGACAAATACATCCGCACCTGCCCTCACAATTGAGGCCACATCAGCCTCTGTTTTTATACCTCCTCCAACTATGACATGAATATCAACTGCCTGCTTAACCGCCTTAACAACCTTCGCTGGTATGGGTGTAGGAGATCCTGACCCGGCTTCAAGGTAAACAAATCGCATACCAAGATATTGCGCTGCCAAGGCGTAGGCTACTGCTATTTCCCACTTGTTCCTGGGTATTAGACGGGCCATTCCAACAAAACCTGCTGCCTCCCCAGGTTCAAATATAATATAACCCATGGGTAGAGGTTCAAGGCCATACATCTTCACAATTGGCGCACCCGTCATTTGAGCGTGAATTATGTAGTAAGGATTTTGCGAGTTGAGAAGCGACATGAACCATACGGCATCAGCGTAGCGTGAAAGCCCTGTTAGACTTCCAGGGAATAGTATAATAGGAATTTTACAGTTTTCTTTTATTTTTTTGATTATGGAGTCTAGAAGGGTCTGTTCGACGCCTATACTTCCACCCAGCATTATTCCGCTAGATCCTGCCTCCTCCGCCTCTGAGGCTATGTTTATAGCGTTCTTAGCGCCGATTTTCACAGGATCTATAAGGGTTAGGTGAATAACTCCCTTTTCCCTTATCCTGTCGACTAAATAACGCTCAACCTTTCCTATCAAACAGAACACCTCACCGTTCTATTACACCCGTTTTCCGTGCCAGTTCTAACGCAGCACTACGGGTTAACCCTTCTCTTCCAAGTATAGTATAGCGCTCTGGACGAATCTTGTGAGCTATACAGAGAGCTTCAATGATGGTCTCATCTTCTATGTTAAGTTCACTTGCGGTTGTTGGGGCGCCTATTAGCTTTAACGTATTTTTGATGCGCTTCCAGTCTCCGCCGTGAAGGTACATCATCATTATCGTCCCAACACCGCACTGCTCTCCATGAAGGGCAGCACCACCAGTTAAAAGATCTAAGGCATGGCTGAAGAGATGCTCAGATCCGCTGGCCGGTCGGCT
>JAOZFZ010000009.1 GCA_027491945.1 Thermoproteota archaeon
AATCAACACTAAGAACATTCCTCATCGCAAAAAACCCAAGAAAAAAGCTCACAGTTAAAGTTCTCAAATCAACGCCGAACATACTCAAACTCTAGGCCGATACTACAGTTATCTCAATCCTTCCAGCTCAGAATATACTATAGTTAAAATCCTACTGATTCTCTCATCTATTACTCCAATTAACATATCTACAGCTTTAACATGTCTTTTTCTATTCTCTGCTACTTCGCAAGCGAGATATGGATAGAGGACTATCCTATACCCCCTAACTTTAGCATCCCATAAGAGTTGAAAGGACGCTTCAATATCGCTTATAGTCAGCGCTGGGGTTAACTGTATGCCCATGGCCGGTTTCCACCTTGCGACTTCGGTGCCAAATGTTGAATTTACGTGTTCAGCGCTAGGTACTGGGATCTTAAGTGTATAATATATCTGTCTCTTATATGTTAGAGATCTTATCACCCCCTTAGCAACTAGGCCCTGAAGGATTTTCCTAGCTTTAGCAGTGGAACAACCTAATAGCGATGCTGCAGCCGAAGTCGTTAACGAACGTCCGCCAATTAGTATTTTGAATATTCTCTTTTCATCTTCAGACAGCTTTGGTATCCATGAGACTTTAGCTATGCCACTCTTTGGAGTGTACTTACATATCTCACCGGTGATGGAATCACATATAGCCGTAATGGCTACTATTTTTTCTTCAATTTTCTTAACGATTATGCCTTTATTTTCTTGTATTCTTGCTTTTAGTGTTAGTTCATAATATGGATAAAAAATTAAAGCTTTTTCTATGACTTTACCCCTCTTCCTCCAAAGGCCACGAACTTCTTTATCTACCACTTCAATTGCCTTGGTGGTCCTTATCCTAGGCTTAGCATAGAAAATGTTTGTAGTAACCTCTTTGTCTCTCGGTATCTCCCCTAGTAGTGTCCTTAACTTATTTCCATCCCATAGTGATATGGGACGGCCTCTAGCTATAGATACTGCATCAGAGGTGAAGTAAGATGTAGTGATAAGAATTCCCCTATCTACTCCTAAGTCCTCTACCTCTTGGATGAGTTTTATCACAACGTCCTTTCCAATTGGGTTATCATGAGCCTTGCACTCAATTATGATTCTTGATTTATGCAGCGGGGCTTTATATTCCGCCAGAACATCTATTTGATGTTTAACGCCAGATCGACCTCTAAGCCACACATTATGCGTTACTTCGTATCCTTTTGATCTGAAAAGCTCGGCTATAGTCCTTTCAAGAGCTAAACCGTTTTTCTGTTCGCTCATTTTTACCTCCTTATCGCCTAAGGACTAGAAGATCCTATAATTGCGTTAGAGATGATCAAAACATGATTTCAAGTAATAAAGTACTTACCAAAGCTAGAAGGGGAATGGACTTAAAAAACATAAAATCTTGTCCCTTATTCTCTAGTATGTAGTTTGAATTAAACAACTCGAAGTTCCCTTTTATATACTTTCTCTCTTCCTATTTTTAGGTCAAGCCAAGGAGCATTACTGGTACACCTACCAGTAACTGGTACTCACCAGCAAAAGTATATGAAAGACGATTTCATTAATTTCTCTGCTCTTTATACCACGTACGAACATTTACCTGCTTGCTATCAGTCTCGGGATTCAGCTCTAAATGAGGTTCAACATCTATATCATCACGATTTATATGAGCCACAGTGATCTCAAGGAATCTTTGTTGTAGCTGGTGTTTCGGATGAGGGTTAATGATCTCTCCATCCTCATAGGTGGAGAGGCTGGAGAGGGGATCAATGCTGCGGGGCTTATCCTTGCAAAGGCCTGCATTAGAGGTGGCCTACAAGTTTTTGGGTCGATAGACTACCAATCGCTCATAAGGGGTGGCCATAACTTCTACACGTTAAGGGTTTCCGCTGGAGAGGTTCGCTCCAACCTGAGAACCATTGACCTGATAATCGCCCTGAACGAGGAGACAGTGAGAAGGCATGCTCAAAGGCTCTCTCACGGGGGAGGAATACTCTTCGACTCAAGCGAGTTTGAAATCGACACGGCAATTCTAAGGGAGGATGTAAGGGTATTTCCTGCCCCGCTGGCGGAGATGGCCAGGGAGATGGGTGGCCCAAGGATAATGAGAAACTCCGTTGCCCTAGGGGTAACGGTTGGCCTCTTAGACTACGAGCTTGAACCGCTCCTAGAGTCGACTAGGCGCTTCTTCAGGGGAAAGGAGAAGGCTGCAGCGCTTAACGTGGATGCAGCCGCCCAGGGCTACGCCTTCGCCCTTGAACACTACAGGGCATCCTTTCCCTTCGCCCTTCAACCCCTCAACGGTGAGGACTTTATCATCTTAACCGGAAACGAGGCCGTGGGCCTTGGCGCAATAGCAGCCGGCTGCGCCTTCTACGCAGCCTACCCCATGACTCCTGCCTCCCCCATCCTCCACTTCCTAGCAGCCCAGCAGGCCAACTCGGGGATGGTCGTCCTTCAACCTGAAAGCGAGCTTGCAGCCATAAACATGGTCATTGGGGCGGCCTTCGCGGGCGTCCGGTCAATGACTGCCACATCAGGCGGGGGGTTCTCCCTGATGAGCGAGTCCATAGGTCTAGCGGCCATGTCGGAGACCCCGATAGTTGTGGTGCTGGCGCAGAGGCCTGGACCCAGCACCGGCCTGCCAACCTACACTGCGCAGGGGGATCTTAGGTTTGCCATGCATGCCTCCCAGGGAGAGTTCCCGAGGTTCGTAATAGCGCCAGGGGACGTTGAGGAGTGCTTCTACAGGACTGTTGAAGCCTTTAACTTGGCCGAGAAGTTTCAAGTGCCGGTCGTCCTCCTCATAGACAAGCACCTGGGCGAGAGTCACAAATCGGTGAAGCCCTTCAGCCAATCACCGATCAGGATTGAGAGAGGCGATCTAATACTGGACAGGTATAACGGTTCTGAGGAGTATAGGCGCTACAGGATCACGGAGAGCGGGGTGTCCCCGAGGGCGGTTCCGGGGGTTAAAGGGGCAATCGTTAAGGCTCAAGGAAACGAGCACGACGAATTCGGCT
>JAOZFZ010000006.1 GCA_027491945.1 Thermoproteota archaeon
ATAATAAACGATTAACTTTATCCATTTGGCATCTAAGGGTTCTCTCCAAGGCTCATTGAAGTCTGAAGGGGCTTTAGTAAGTTTTATATTCAATTTCTGGGAAGTGAGCCAAGTTTCGGTAATGAAGGTTTCTTTTCCTTGCTCTTTGGCAAAGTCAATTTCTTCACCTACTACATCTCCTAAAGGTGGCATATCGCCACCCGGTCTTCCTTTTCCCTTATAAATCCCGGGCCAGCCATAGATATTGAAACCTACAACATCAAGTTCCGGAATAAGAGCAAACTTTTTTGAAAGATATAACTCACTCTTATCAACAGTAGCGATTGTTTTTGTGGATGGGTTAATTTCCTTAACAGTTTTTGATATTGTCTTGACTAAGAAAATGTTATGAGGAATTTCTGATAAATATAACGAATTTTATGAGAGCTGGGGGGTTAAGGCCTGTTCTTGAATATGGAATACAAGATGGGTTGCTGAAATTTTAAGAGGTCTAATTGATGAAGACAGGCTAATTCTTGGTCTTGGATACGATGTTGCTACCTTAGTCTGTTCTAATAGCAAAATGTTAAGCAAGAGTTGTTAGCGCTGATTTCCTATGGACCTCTACTGAAATGTATGGAGAACACTAAGAGTTTGAGTGAGCTCTAAGGCTTATATAGTAAGGGGAGATGGTTTAAGCGCAAGCGAAGGCCCTAGTTAACCCCTGTGTTTCTTTCTAGCTGAGATCAATTTATCAACCACGCCTATTACGTAGTTTATGTCCTCTCGATCTATTCCACGGTGTGTAACCATTCTTACAAGAGTTTTCCCGAATTTGGAGGCCTTTACCCCGTGCTGGTTAAGCCCCTGGATGAAACAGTCAGCTGTGACTCTTAACCCGGCCACATCAAATATAACAATGTTTGTCTGAACTGGATGGGTTATCCGTATTCCATTAAACTTCGACAGGCCTTTAGCTAGGATCTTTGCGTTTTTATGGTCCTCTTTCAATCTGTTAACCATTTTTTCTAGAGCTATGATTCCTGGTGCCGCTATAATCCCCGCTTGCCTCATTCCCCCTCCAAGCATTTTCCTCACCCTTCTGGCTTTTTCTATGAACTCCTCCGTTCCAACGACAAGTGAGCCTACTGGTGCACTTAACCCCTTTGAGAGGCAGAACATAATAGAGTCTACGTATCTTGTCAGTCTTTTCACGTCGATATTTAGCGCCACTGCAGCGTTAAAGATTCTGGCTCCGTCCATGTGAACTGAGAGCCCGTGGTCCTCGGCAACATCACAAACTGCCTTTATCTGATCCGGCGTCCATACGGTGCCTCCGGCGCGATTATGGGTGTTCTCTATGCATATTAGGGTTGTTTCAGGCTGGTGGATATCTCTTGGACGTATGGCCGCCTCCACATCAGCCGGGTCTAGAACGCCCAGGTGGCCATTTATGGGTCTAGGGATCACGCTGGCTAACGCAGATATACCTCCAACCTCATAGTAATAGATGTGACACTCCGCCTCTAGGATTACCTCATCTCCCCTTTTGGTGTGAGTTATAACGGAAACAAGGTTTCCTTGAGTCCCGCTCGTGACCAGAAGGGCGGCTTCTTTACCCATTTTTCTGGCCGCCAACTCCTCCAGCTCATTTACGGTTGGATCTTCCCTATAGCAGTCGTCTCCCAAGCGTGCATGACGGATGGCCTCAAGCATTTCCTCTGTGGGTAGCGTAACGGTGTCGCTTCTCAGGTCTACAACCCTCAAATCCAGCACCCTTTCGGGCTTTAAAGGGTGTAAAACAATGTTTAAGGATGGGAAGGTGGATATTGCCGCAGACTACGATATTGCCTACAAGCTTTGATTTAAGCCTTTCACTAAGATAGCTTTTGAGCAGCGTTACATCCCCGATACCCAGAGCATTACTTGAGCTTCTACCGGCGCTTTAGGATGCAGCTGATCTAAACGTGTACGCATCTACTGTGGGGTGGGCTCATGAATATACTCACCCGGTTAAAAGCTGGTCTTGGTGGGCTAGGTTGCATGCGATGTCAATCCCTCCCGAGAATGAGTAGGGATACGGAGTTCACCGGCAGTTCTATCTCTAAAACTATTTCATCCCCTATAACACTTATCTCTTGTATTTTTATTGGCTTTAACTCAGATTTACTTCTTATCTCGCGTAATTGGGCTGGGGTTAGGTTTCGAGGTTCCCCTAGCCTTCTCCAAACCTCGTAGGGGTTGCAGGTGTGCTTGCTGATAAGGTATTGTACTAGGCTCACGGCGCTCCAGTTTCTGAGCCCCCTCACCATCAGTCTCACCCTGACGGGTTCGCCTTCGCTTGCCCAGTTATCTCCGTCATAATGGTAAATTAGGATTTGAATGGCGCTCTTATTTCTGGTGGCGAAGCCATATACAGGATCCGTAAATGATGTTCCCTCAAACCTTATGTACTCATCACCCAGCATTCCTAGGAGCACATATGCATGGAATGTTGCGAGTTCCACGTAATCGCTGCCGGATGAGACGTATATCAGTGGTCTCCACACCCCCCTTGTGAATGCAGGTCGTCCCCACCTTAGAAACAGATCAACGCTAGCCTCTGGGTCTGTTAGCATGCCCGCTATGTATCTACAGAGAAAGACTGCCTCAAAGTTTGACAGGGCTTTCACGGTGGATATCCTGTCCTTGCGGGGAAGCCCCCACTCATTTTGATGCAGCTCGCAATCTGAGAGTTCAGGGTACTTTGCGATTATCCTCTTCATCTCCCTATTCTTCCGCATCATATCTTCGATATCCCCATATCCATGCCATGAGATGAAGTCTATCTCTGTTCCCTTCTCACCTGTCACATAGTTTATGCCGTTCACACAGTGGTCAAGGAAGGATTCTAGGAAGTATGTGCTCCAAGCGATTCCGGGGCCTCCTACCTTTATCTGCGGATCTACGGATTTCACGGCGTCAACAAAGTAGTCATACATCTTATTAAACGTTTCAATTCGTTCTCTTAACTTTTCATGGCTTTGCTGATCTCCCATGAAGTATTGGGAGAGATCAGGCTCATTCCATATCTCCCAGTACCATGTTCGAACTTCTTCAACTCCATACCTCTCCACACAATGTTTAACCGTGTTATAAATCAGGTTTCTCCACTTCTCATAGTCCTTTGGGGGATTTATGGCTCCTCCCCCGTAGTTGCGGGTTATTTCCCCATGAGCTAGGAGGTCAGGCATGAAGTCGCACTCTAGGATGGGCTTAAACCCTGCAGAGATCCACGTGTCCAGCACCGCGTCGAGCCTTGTCCAGTTGTAGAGGGGATTGCCGTTCTCATCCTCAGAGTATATGCTACAGCCGTAATCGCTGTCGCTGAACAGGTTGTGGCACCTCACATAGCAGAAACACCCATAATTGCCGGCTAGACCCCAGAAGACCTGCGTTTCATCAGCTACAGTTGTCATGTAAATTGGGTCATAGCCGATGTTTGCCCACAGACACCTGTTAACCCTTCCAACCGTTACATTAGCCAATACCTCAACGGTATACTGGCCAGTGGGTTCTGGTAGCTGAAGCGGTGTTCCGGGGAGGGGAGGAATTATCTCCTTTAGGTTTAAACCTACTCTGAAGAGGATCGTTGGCGTTATGTCCTTCTGCTCCCCGTTTCGGCAGACGTCACGATCGTTTGTGGCTAGGAATACGTATGGGGCGTGCGTGTGAACCCTTGCATCTTTGTCGAAACCGTGATCGGAGGTTACGTAGATGTAGGTTTCGTTGCCGATTCCAAGGGATTGAAGCTTTAGCATTATCTGACCGAGCCAGTAATCGCAGGTCTTTATCGCTTGGAGATATTGCTCGGATCCCTCTCCATACCTATGACCCTTGTGGTCGGGATCGCTGAAGTGGAAGAAAAACAGGAAACGTGTGGTGTAATAGGTTTCTATTATCTTCAATGCTTCAGGGCCAACTTGATTGGCATTTGCATGCCTGACAATGTAGATGTCAAGATCCTCTTTCGCATTGGAGAAGGGGCCGTTCCCCTCCACATCTAGGTTTTCCCTTTTACCTGTGATCATAGCGGTTGCTATGTACTCTGATCCATAGTACCTTCTAACCCTTTCAAAGATGGTGTATCCATCAGGGATTGGCCTGTACCTTCCGTTATTATAGACGCCGGTTATATCGGGCCCGTAACCTGTTAACATCTGAGCATGGCCTGCTTTGGTGTCCGTGGTGTGACCTGTCACCGTTATGTTTACGATTACACCCTCACTTGCTAGCAATTCAAGACTCTCAAGCTCACCCCTTCTAAGAAGAAGATAGAGATCTTCACGATCTACACCATCCCAACTTATCAGTATAGCGTTAATCCCTTCACTTTGAGCCTTGCTTGGAGGACTAGACACTGTTAAAACTACATATGAGAGCCCAATTGAGGCTAAAATCAATGTAAGAAGCAGGATTCTTGGGGTTTGAGGTAAGGCTCTCCTGCTCAACATTGGACACCCTTTCCTTTAGATTCCAAGCTAACGATGCTTGACATCTCTTCTGAATACGGAGGGAGAGATAGCAGCAAGGTCTCAATATCGAGTCGCTGTTTTAAAGTGATATGAATGAATCATGCATTACTCCTAGCCTTTCCTATTTATTGAGAAGATCAAAGCGAGATAACAGATCTACGTTGTCTCTAGGCATTGTGGCTTAGAGGTCATTGCCTCCTAGATCTCATTGAATCCATGTAGGGACCATTGGACTACCAGCAACACACTGCGCTTAAGCGTAATGTTAGACGCTGAATGCACCAACATAGCTTTGATAGATGGAGACCTCGATCTGGCGTCACTCATGGAGAGGGATCTCCAACCTAGCCTGGCGGTGCTGCGAAATGTGCCGTCACACGCCGCCCTTATGTGGCGTTATTCTCAATGTCGATTCCCAATGTGTCGTACCAGTGTTTCATCTCCTTGTAGAGTCCATATAGCGATGTTAGGTAAATTGAGAAAACGGTAGTTAGGAGGAGAAAACCCGAGAGAGAAAAGAGTAGGAGGTTCCAGATGCTATCGTTCCACAGCGGTATTAGCGGTGGGTGGAAGAAACTGGCCAAGATCGCACCGAGGATCAGAATGAGGCTTTTACGCTTCTTCGTTTTAATCCCATCCCAAGCATGAAAGAACCAGTTGGAGAGGATGTAAACGTAAATGATGCTTCCAATAGGGGGCTTTATGCCTACGCTCAGCTCGGGATAGAAGATCGTTAGGCGTTCTAGCCCGAAGAGGTGAGCTACGATAAATAAAGGAGCCGCTAAGAAGATCCATGGAACCCATAGGTCGAAGGGTCTGAGCTGATCATAAAGGGGAGGTTTAGGTAAACCCGGTATGGCATCTATAAACGCGTAGGTTTGAATCACGCCTCCTATGCATATAAAGGAGAGGAGAAGGAAAAGAGCTATACTTTTAGGGTTTGGCTTTAGAAGAAGCGTTAGAATTCCTTTCACTTTTACGAAGGTCTTCATCATCTGCACCCGGTCAAGGTGAGATGTGTAGGCGTGGGCTGCTATTTGAATGTTGTGGGTGCTAACCCGAGTCTTTCGAGCTCTTTTTCGGTTGGAAGCCCTGTTTCCAGATCCCAGTTTCTCTCCTTATAGTATTCGTCGAGCATTTGCTTGAGGTTCACCGTTTGCCCCTTCGCTGGGCCATCTGGCATTTTCTCCTCGAGAAATCTCTGCGGTAATGTATCATCTTTTCTTGTAAGACCCTCTCTTATGTTAAAGAGCCTCTTTAGCGTTACTATTCTCTCCGCTATGAGCCTGAGTTGTTTTACCGTTGAGAATTCTTGGATTCCCGTTAGGGGCGGGAGGAGCTTTGCATAGAAGTCAAAGTAGAAGATTGGCGGCCACATGGTGCCATACTTGCACGTTATGAGGGAGTCTACAATGGCGAAGAAGTCTTCCTGATCCTTCACAATGATTCCTTTGTACTTCTCGGTTAGGAGGTTGCATATTTCTGGTGCCCGTTCCTTTCCGAATCTTTCCTCGGCAATTTCGATGTAGCCGAGTTCATCTACTGTGCAGAGGGATCTTAAATGGTCGGCTCCCCTGACTGAAATGGCATGGGTTAGGCCTATGGATTTATGGGCTCTGCCATCTTGCCCTGAAATTTCCATTCCTTTAACATGCATTGCGAATCTTTCCGTTCCGTTTCCAACTACTTCTGAGGCTCTCTTCACTCCCAAGGATAGAAGTTTACCTAGCCCCTCTCTACTAGCTATCCTATGGATCAGAGTTATTATTGTGTCCTCATTTCCCCAGGATAAGTCAAGGCCATCCTCCCATCCGTCTAGCAGGCCATGTTCATGGCATTCCATGGCCCAGGAGATAACCTTGCCCGTTGATATGGTGTCGAGGCCGTAGTGGTTGCAGAGCATGTTGGCATGGATTATTGATTCTATGTTGTCGTTGAGGCAGTTTGATCCGAAGGCAAAGATTGTCTCGTACTCAGGTCCACCCGTGTACGTTCCAGCGTACTTGCCGGTTTTAATTTGGGATATGTATTTACAGGCTATGACGCAGCCATAGCAGGCTTCTCTCTTAACCCTGTACTTGGATCTTATGACCTCAGGCCCTATCTTATCTGCCCTGTCAAAGACTCCCGTGTAATGGTTTTTGGTTGGAAATCTGCCTATCTCGTTTATGGCTGAGACGAGGTTTGGAGTTCCGTACTTCCCAAGGGATTCGGCGGCTGCCTTTCCCCATTTACCCTCTGTTGACATGTAAATGGCTTCCTTCACAAACTCTTGGAAGAGGTCTGGGTTGTAGGGTGTTACGGGCATTGTTCCATGGGCTGCTATCGCCTTTAGCCTTTTTGAGCCCATTACGGCCCCCATACCTGTCCTGCCTGCTGCCCTATAGAGGTCGTTTATTACACAGGCGAATCGAACGAGGTTTTCACCGGCTTGACCTATACAGGCCACTTTAAACTCGTCTCCATGGGTTTCCCTGATTATTGAGGTTGTTTCAAGGGTGTTTTTTCCCCATAAATCCTTCGCATCTAGTATCTCTATGTTTAAATCTGTTAGGAGAAGGTAGACCGGCTTCTCGGCTCGACCCTCAATTATGAGGTAGTCAAACCCGCAGAACTTGATCTCCGGCCCAAAGAACCCTCCGGCGTGGGATTCCCCCCAGATTCCCGTCAGCGGGGATTTGGAGGCAAGCATGTATCTGCCTGATGGGGGAAATCCGCTTCCAGTGACGGGGCCAGTGGCCACTATAAGCTTGTTCTCCGGGCTTAAGGGGTCGATTTCCCTTGAGATCTCATCGTAGAGAATTTTAGCGCAAAACCCTGTTCCACCAAGAAAGCCCTTGATAATGGTTTTAGGGGTTTTCTCGATCTTAACCTTCCGTTTGGTTAGGTTGATGCGGGCATACCTCCCCATGTAGCCGTAGTAATTCAACGATTTCACCTCTTTATCTCCGAGGTGGAAGTAGACCGCCTTTTAAAGGCAGCTTTCTGCTGAAACCTGGCGCTTTGACTATACTATCGGCTGTTTGGGGTGTACCAAGGCATTGATATTCTTTGGATGAGCGAGACGGCTGCGAAGAGCAGGATTCCCGTGAGTGCTAGGATGAAGATGCAGGCGAAGACGTGCACCATGTCCATGTTGGCAAAGCCGAGCATGATCTGGTATCCTATGCCCTCCTTTGAGGCTATGAATTCCCCTATTATTGCGCCGACAAGGGAGAGGGTGATTGAAACCTTTAGACCGGCAAATATCGATGGAAGGGCGTTGGGGAGGAGGATGTATCGGAGCTCCTGAAGAGTTGTGAGCCTGAAGGACTTAGCGAGCTCCACCATCTCTTCAGGTGTTGATTCGAGGCCTGCAACGGTTGATATGACGATGGGGAAAAAAGATATGAGGGCTGACATTGAGATCTTCGACCACACGCCAAGGCCAAGCCAGAGAACTAGGACAGGGGCCAGTGCCTCCTTTGGTGTTACATGTATGCCCACTATTGGAGGGTTTAGGGCGTATCTAAGGGTATTGGATGTAAAGATCAGAATTCCGAGCGGTATTCCGATAGTTATGGCTATTGATAGACCTAAGAGGCTTTCAAAAACCGTGCGTGCATTATGGGTTAGTAGGCTTCTCCAAGAGGAGGCAATCTCTGACGCTATGTTCGATGGGGCTGGAAGTCTGTACGACGGAACATGGAACAGGCGTACGTAAAGCTCCCAGCCCAAGACGAGCATGGCTATGAAAAGAATGGGAAATACGTAAGGGGTGATGGGGTTCCTTTCTTGGCTTTGAACAGCAGTTCTAGAGGCCATGATCACTCACCTGTTTCTCTCCTTGAGTTGCCGGCTAGCTCTATTTCCCTACTTATTTCCATTTCCAGCCAGATAAACTCCCTTGAGAATCTCATTTCTGGTTTTCTTGGGCGTGATAAGCTTATCTTGAAGGTTTTTCGGATGCGAGCCGGCCTGCTGTCCATGACCAAAACCCTGTCGCTCAAGTAGACAGCCTCCCTCACGTCATGGGTCACAAAGAGTATGGTTTTTCTTCTGTCATTCCATATTCTCTCAAGCAGTTCATCCATCTCCCGCTTTGTTAAGGCATCTAGGGCACCGAAGGGTTCGTCCATGAGCAGAATTCTGGGGTCGTGCATGAACGCCCTGACCAGGGCCACCCTCTGCCTCATCCCCCCTGAAAGCTGTCTGGGATAGTGGTTTTCAAAGCCCTCTAGGCCGACAGCCCTGAGCAGGCTGAGGGACTTCGACCTGTAATCCCTCGAGTTTAACCCCTTGACCCTTATCGGGAATAGGACGTTGTCGAGGACAGTTGCCCACTCCAGTAAGGCGGGGGATTGAAAGAGAATTCCAACGTCTTCTCGGGGGCCGTTGACCGGTGTACCTCCTATGAGGACCTCGCCGCTTGTTGGCCTCTTTAGCCCGCAGATTATCTTTAGCAGGGTTGTTTTTCCGCATCCGCTAGGGCCGACTATGCTGACAAACTCTCCGTTGTTAACGCTGAATGAGACGTTCTCTAGGACCTCGATGAAGGGCTGTTCTCCACCATTTAAGAGATTTTTTAAGGCTTCTTTGAGCGGGAGGGGTTTGGGAAACTGCATACTTACTTCTCTGACCTCTATTAGTCCTTTTGACCCGGCCCCAGGCAAAGTTGCGCCTCCTCATCATGGGAGATAATCATTTGAGAAGAGGTCCTCAGCCCGTGGCGGGTTTGAGAGGCCGAAGGCTTCCGAGACTTGGTCAACAGTCTCCTGCATCCTCTCGAGGGAGATATATCCGAGGCCGTGTTCCTTGGCTTCAGGACTCCATACAAGGTTCTTCAGTATCAGTAGTTCCTGAACAGCCACTTCTTCGTCGAAGTTGGGGTAGACTGCCAGTAGGGTATCTATTGCCTCATCGTTCACCCCGTCTCCGTTCTTGTCACCCGAGGTGTCAAAGATCCAGTTGAGCGCTCTTACATATGCCCTTAGGAATTTCTTTACAATTTCCGGGTTTTCCTCGGCGTACTTTCTAGATACAAGTATGGCGTTGATGTAGCAGTTCACGCCGTAGTCTCTGAAGAGCATAGTGTTGATTGTCTTGCCGAGTTCGGCGGCCCTTTTTTGGTATATAGCCTTTGAGTGCTCGTACTCCGTTACAGCGTCCACCTTACCGTCGAGAAGCTGTGAAAGTTTAAGTTTGAAGTCTATGCTCACCCAGTTGACCTTCTCCCCGTCTATACCAGTTTTCTTAACAAAGATCGGAAACATTCTCCTTATGCTGTCAACCTCCGGAGCCCCTATGGTCTTGCCCTCCAGATCCTTAGGCGTCCTTATGCCGGTCTCAGCAAGGCTATGGATCACGTAGGGTGACTGGCTGTAGACCATGAAAACGGCTATTACATCGGATTCATGTTCAGATCTGAACTGAACGAGGGAAGCCACATCTCCAAAGGCAAACTGAGCAGTCCCACTTGCGACCTGGGTGACTGCACCATAGCTCCCGCCGCCAGGGTAGATGGTCACGTTAAGCCCCTCTTCGGCGAAGAAGCCCTTGATTTGCGCTATTAGGAACGGACCATGCCTAGGGTTTGGCGGTATATCAAGGAGCAGTGTCACACTGGTGGGCTCTTGAACCTGCGAGGCCGTGAGGAACCATAAGCCACCAGCTAACAGGATTATAACCACCAGAACGGCCAATACAACACCCAGCCTTTTCATGGTTTAACATCTCCTAGAATGTGTATTACGCTATGCCTGGTACAATTGGAATAGTTTTTAATATTTCTCATCACAAAGATGAAACAAGGCATGGTGAGCTTTAATGGGTGAAATGAGGAGTTGGAGCAGACTTGATGATCTTGATCTGAGGATTACAGCTATTCGCGTTCTGCGGATTTTGAAGAGGAACTCTACGTATCGAGAGCTGGAAAAGGAGCTAAGTGTGCCGCTTGTTTCGCTAAACAGGTATGTTAGAGGGAATAGTCTTCCTGAGAGGAGCGTTGCTGAAAGAATACTTCAGGAGTACTATGGTGGCATAGAGTCCGTGATAAGGAGGGCTATAGGTGGGTATAAGGGTGAAGATGGATTTTTTGTAACGCACCCCCTGATAACCGACCCTGACATCTTGACCCTCATTTCCAGAGAAGTTAAGCAACTTTTCCCTGAGCGTGTTACAAGGGTTGTGACGGCCGCCTCTGATGGCATTCCACTTGCCCTGAAGGTTGCTGAGGTGTACGGCTGCACGTTTGCCTTTGCAAAGGGCGTAAAGGAGATAGGATTCGATAAGTTTTATGTTGCCGAGAGAAAGTCCGATATCACACCGGTTATATCACCCCTCTACCTGCCTAAGCAGTTTTTAGGAAGAAGAGATAGTGTCCTGCTTGTCGACGACGTGGTACGCACAGGCACCACGCAAATGGCCCTTGTGGGCATAGTTTCACAGGCTAAGGCTAGACTTGTCGGGTGCTTTTCAATCTTTGCGACAAGGAGTGGGTTGGAAAGGCTTAAAGAGGCAGGCGTCAATGCAAAAGCCATCATAACCGAGTAGCAACAAGCATTACAGGTCAAACAGGTAAAGTAGGTAGAAGGAAATGAAGCCTAGAGGGATGTCTAAACAAATTCTACTATTAATTGTGCTTTCTCTATCTTCAGCGTCAGGCTTTATACCTGTTCATGGAAGCCCTCTAAAGGAGGGAAATGCCAGCCATTACCTTATCGAGGCCTCCTTAGATGCTGAAGAACGCGTGTTAACAGGGAGACTTGTTCTGACCTATACGTGTGGAGATTTCAGTATTGATGAGCTTTGGTTTCATGTTTACCCTTCTTCTGATTTCTTTAATGGTCAAGGTGGAGATTTCGAGGTGCTGAACATCTCTATACCTGGGGTTGGCCCTCTTCAGTGGGAGATAGGTGGGAGTGATGGCTCGCTGTTGAGGGTGGAGTTGGGTAGGAGGCTTCAGCCGTTTGAAACCGTTCAGGTGGAGGTGCGGTTTAGGGAGAGGATACCGGAGGTTGATGAACGGTTTGGCTTTCAGGATGGAGTTTTCTCTCTAGGAAACTGGTATCCCATCCTAGCCGTCTTTAAGGGGGGTGAATGGCAGTACCGCCCATACTACCCATGGGGAGAGGCGTTCTACAGCTTGGTGGCGGACTACGATGTGTACATTACCGTAGATAGAGGCTATGAGGTTGCGGCAACTGGTGTCCTTCAAGATGTAGAGGCTGTGGGGGATCAAAGGGTTTTTCACTGGAAAGCTGAGATGGTTAGGGACTTTGCGATGGCCATAAGTAATAGGTTTGTCGTGGCAAACACGACTATTGGCGATGTAAACGTTTACGCCTATGTTCTGAGAGAGAATGTAAACTTCACATCCGAGATCTTAGAGGTAACTGTTAGGGCATTAAGGATTTACTCCGAGCTTTTCGGCCCCTACGTTTACCCAGAGCTCAGGATGGCAGAGGTCGCGGGGTGGTATGGGGGGATGGAGTACCCAATGCTGATCTTTCTGAGCAAGGCGGCCATTGAGGGGTGTGGAGGCGAGGGGCTGGAAGTTGTCATTTCACATGAGGTTGCACATCAGTGGTGGTATGCTGCTGTTGGTAATGATCAGGCTATAGAGCCTTGGCTTGATGAGGCTTTAGCCACCTATTCTGAGGTCATCTACTTTGAGATGTTGTACGGCCGAGAGAAAGGTGAAGGTGTGCTGAGTAAGTACGTGAAGCGGCAATTTTACGACTACGCTAGAAGCGCTAGGGATAGGCCGGTTCTAAGTAGTGTCTACGATTTTGGCGAGGACAGTGTAGCTTACACGAGAACTGCTTATCAGAAGGGAGCGCTAGTCCTGCACATGCTTAGATCGGTCATCGGGGATGAGTCATTTTTTAAGGGGCTTCGATTATATGCGGAGCGCTTTCGCTTTAAGGTTGCCAGCACTGCTGACTTTCTAGCCGTTATGGAGGAGGTCAGCCGTACAGATCTAACCTGGCTTCTAGAGGACTGGTTAAGGAGGTCGGGTATTCCAGCTAGAAGGGTTGAGGGTTTCGCCTCGCCAGTGGGAGAGAGGTATTCTTTGGAGGTTATTGTTTCGCAGAGCCTGAAGAGGCGGGCTTTGATGCCTGTGGGTATATACACGGAGGGGGGGAGGTTGAAGAGGTGGATTTGGCTTGTAGGAAATGTCACAGCTATTACATTTGTGACCCGTGAAAAGCCTAGGGGTGTTGTCCTTGATGAGGGGGACATTGTGCTTGGATTTGACGATGAACAGATGGTTAGAGTTGAGCTTAGGTTGGACAGGAGGTTTCGGATGTCGGGTTGGTTAGTCCTCCTGTTTGCTGTGGGCGTTGCGACGGCGTTAAGCTGCATGGCTTTAAAGTGGGAGTGATAGTCAGCAGAACTGTTGAAAAAAGTTTATATACCAATAGTGTGCAGGCTTGGTTGCTTGGTTCTGTGACGACCATGATGATGAGTGGTGAGTGGGATGAGCGAGGCTAAGCCCCCATATGTCAGGTTTGAGGTTAGTGATGAATTGGTAGAGAAGACGCTGGAGGCCTTTGAGATAGCTAGAGAGACTGGGAAGATTAGAAAGGGTACAAACGAAGTGACCAAGTCCGTTGAGCGAGGAAGAGCGAAGCTTGTGGCGATAGCGATGGACGTCTCCCCACCTGAGATAGTGATGCATCTCCCCGTTCTCTGCGAGGAGAAGAATGTACCGTATACCTACGTGTACAGCAAGAAATCCCTAGGAGAGGCTGTCGGTATAGCCGTCAGCGCTGCCTCAGCTTGCATAGAGGAGGAGGGAGACGCTAAGGCTATGGTCAAGGAGATAGTAGGGGAGGTTCAAAAATTAAAGGGCAAACCTGTGGAGGAGAAAGAGGAGCCCTAGGTAAGGCCTGTAGAAGGTAGGCGAGAATGAGCGAGGACGAGTTGGTGTTTGAGAACGAGGAGGAGGTAATATCGCGGTATGGTTATCCAGCTAAGGTTGTGGAAGTCATCGGCCGAACTGGCGTGACGGGTGAGGTTATACAGATTCGGGCTAAAATATTGGTGGGCAGAGATAAGGGTAGGGTTATAAGGAGAAACGTTAAGGGCCCCGTCCGTGAGGGAGATATTCTAGTTTTAAGGAACCCGGAGCGTGAAGATAGGGAGATAAAGGCAAGGTAGGTGACGGATTTTGCCTAAGGTTTACAAGTGCTCTTTCTGCGGACGTGACATAAAACCTGGAACGGGCATGATGTACGTTGAGAAGAGCGGTAAAGTTAGCTTCTTTTGCTCCTTGAAGTGCAGGAAAAGCACCTTGATCCTCAAGCGGGATCCCAGAAGGTTCAAGTGGACGTTAAAGTATGGAAGGGAGGGAAGATAGGTGGAGAGAACCTTTTTCTTCATAAAGCCCGGGGCCGTTAAGAGGGGGTTAATAGGAGAGATACTAGCGAGATTTGAGAGGAAGGGTTTAAGAATAGTTGCCCTACGAATGGTGAAGCTCACTAGGGAGGAGGCTGAGGAGCTCTATTCCGTCCATAGGGGAAAGCAATTCTTTGAGGAGCTCGTTGAATACGTGACATCCGGCCCTATAGTGGCAGGTATTCTTGAGGGAAGGAAGGCCGTTGACGTTGTTAGGCTTATGATAGGTAAAACAGATCCAGTTGAAGCTCTTCCCGGCAGTATAAGGGGGGACTACGGGCTCGACTTAACCGATAATGTTATTCATGCCTCGGATAGTGAGGAGAGCTTCAAAAGGGAAAGCCAAGTTGTGTTTAGGGACAAATGTTAACTGGGGTACTAGCATCCTGGTGAAAGCAGTAATGGAGAAAGTTAGAAGTCTAATTGTGACCGTGCTCGGCCATGTAGATCATGGTAAAACAACGCTCCTTGATAGGATAAGAGGGACAGCTATAGCCTTAAAGGAGCCTGGGAGAATAACCCAGCACATTGGAGCAACCTTCATACCCGCTGAAACCCTAGTGGAGATAGCCAAGCCTCTCATAAAGCGGTTTAAGGTAGAGGTGCAGATCCCAGGGTTCTTGGTGATCGACACACCTGGACACGAACTCTTTGCCAATCTGAGGAGAAGAGGTGGTGCAATAGCAGATATGGCGATCTTGGTTATCGACGTAATGGAGGGGGTTCAGCCCCAGACCATAGAGTCAATAGACATCCTGAGAGCTAGAAAAACTCCGTTCGTGGTGGCGGCTAACAAGGTGGATCTAATAAGAGGATGGGGGGCAAGCGGGGATAAAACAATGCTTAGAGCCCTTGAAAGGAAGACTGGGCTAACAAAGAGGCTGTTTGATGAGAAAATATATGGTTTGATCGGTCAACTCTCTGAGCTGGGCTTTGAAAGCGATCTATATTTTAAGATATCTGATTTTAGGCGAAAGGTAGCTATAGTGCCCATAAGCGCCAAGACTGGGGAGGGACTTCCGGATCTGATAGTTGTTCTTCTTGGGCTTGCCCAGAGGTACATGATGGAGAGGCTGCTGGTTAAGGCTCCGCTTGGAAAGGGGGCTATAATAGAGGTGAAAGAGGAACCTGGAATGGGGAAAACCGCCGATGTCATCATATACGAGGGAACGATAAAGGTTGGGGACACGGTGGTGGTTGGTACGCTGGAGGGTAGCATTGTGACAAGGGTTAAGGGGCTCTTTCAGCCTATGCCGCTGGATGAGATGAGGGCGCCTAGGAAGAAGTTTAGGACTGTAAGCGGTGTTGAGGGAGCTGCGGGGGTTAAAGTTGTGCTTCAAGAGGCGGAAAGCATCGTCGCCGGGGCCCCTATACAGGTGGTAACGGAGGAGGAGATTGAAAGGGTGAGAAGAGAGATTGAGGCTGAGATGCAGAGGATACTGGTCAAAACGGACAAAGTTGGGGTCATCGTAAAGGCCGACTCACTGGGGTCGCTCGAGGCACTGGTTGACTATCTCACTCGGAAGGATATACCGATAAGGTACGCCGAGATAGGGGATATCTCTAAGAAGAATGTTGTGGATGCCTCTGTGGTTAGAGAGAAGGCGGAGGAGTACTCATGCGTTCTAGGATTTAACGTTAAGGTTCTGCCTGACGCCGAGGAAGAGGCAAAGATTCAGGGGGTGCCTCTCGTTGTTGACAGCATAATATACAGACTTGTTGAAAGGTATGAAGAGATCTTAGAGGAGGTAGAGAGAAGGAGAAAGGAGGAGAGGCTGAAGGCTCTGCCTTCACCCGCCAAGATACAGATTCTAAGAGGCTACGTTTTCCGCAGAAGCAAACCAGCAATCGTCGGGGTTGAGATATTAGAGGGAACCTTGAGGCCAGGTGTGAATCTTATGAATGTGGAGGGAAACAGGGTTGGAAGCATCCTTCAAATACAGCTTGAGGGTAAACCTGTGGAGAAGGCAACAAGGGGTGATAGGGTGGCGATAAGCATAAAAGGCCCCACAGTTGGCAGGCAGGTGAAAGAGGATGATGTTTTATTTACTGACATACCCTTGAACAGAATACTGGAAATTGACAAGGAGCAGCTCGAAGAGCTGACCGAAGAGGAGAGGAGGGTACTAACAGAGATAAGGAGCATTAAGAGCAAAAGGGTTATGAGAAGGTTAGGGTGAGGATGGTGGTTGAGCTTACACTCGTCATCTCTGACCCAAGTACTGGTAAGGCCATACAGAGAAAGGTGGGAGAGGAAAAAGCCGAGGCTCTCATTGGAAAAAGGATAGGAGACGTTATAGAGGGCTCCCTGCTGGGACTGCCTGACTCAAAGCTACAGATAACTGGAGGAACGGACAGGGATGGTTTTCCAATGAGATGGGATGTGCATGGACCTGTAAAGAAGAGAGTCTTAATCTCCTCAGGTCCTGGATTGAGGCCTAAGGAGAGGGGAGAGAGGCGGAGAAAAACGGTGCGAGGTGACGCAATTAGTGAGGAGATACAGCAGGTAAACCTAAAAATACTTGAAGTCAGGGACAAGAGGGGCATGAAAAGCGTCTTCCAGAAGTTCTTCGAAAAGAAAAAGGGAAAGGGGGGTGGGTGAGGATTACAACAGATGAGGCGATTAGCCCGCAGCCAGAGGTGAACATAGGGTTAACCGGACACGTGGATCACGGCAAGTCCACCTTAGTTCAAGCTTTAACTGGAAAATGGCCAGCCACCCACAGTGAAGAGCTCAGAAGGGGGATAACAATAAAGCTCGGTTATGCAAATGCCGTCTTCAGAAAATGCGAGAGTTCTCACTATACAACTGAGAGGGTGTGTCCATATTGCGGCGCCCAAACAGAGGCTCTGAGAAAGGTCTCGTTCGTTGACTGTCCGGGACATGAAAGCCTAATGGCGATTATGCTGGCCGGAGCAACAATTATGGATGGGGCCGTTTTAGTGATAGCTGCTGACGAGCCCTGCCCGCAGCCTCAGACAAAGGAACACCTAGCAGCCCTAACAATTTCCGAGGTCAAGAACCTAGTTGTCGTGCAAAACAAGATCGAGCTAGTTGATGACGAAGGGGCGCTTAAGAACTATGAGCAGATAGTTGACTTCCTTACAGAGGCTGGCTTTAAAGACGTCCCAATAATACCGGTTTCAGCCCTTCATAAAGCTAACATAGACGTCGTCATCGAAAAGATAGAGGAAAGGATACCGACGCCCCAGAGAGACGAGTCCGCAGACCCCTTACTGTTCGTGGCGAGATCCTTTGACATCAACAGGCCCGGAACAGAGCCTGAACAGCTGCAAGGTGGAGTTATAGGCGGCTCGGTCGTTCAGGGTAAATTCGTCGTAGGGGACGAGATTGAGATTAGACCTGGGGTTAAGGTGGGCGATAGGTATAGATCCCTAATGACTGAGATAGTTGAAATGCAGACAGAGAATGAAAAAATAGAAGAGGCTAAGCCCGGCGGCTTGGTGGCGCTTAAAACAAACCTTGATCCCTCATTGACAAAATCAGACAATTTGATGGGAAACGTCGTGGGAAGGATAGGCTCCCTTCCGCCAGTAAGATACGATCTCCGCATAGAGGCTACCCTCTTTAAGGAGGTTGTGGGGCTGCCGGAGCGTGTAAAAACCCAGCCGCTCAGAGAAGGAGAGCCTATAATGATCACGGTCGGAACAGCGACGACGCTCGGAAAGATTAGGGAGAAAAGGGGTGGGGGAATCGTAAATGTCGATTTAATGCTCCCCGTCTGCGCCTCGTCCGGTAAGAGGGTCGCCATAGGGAGAAGAGTAATGGGAAGATGGCGCCTGATAGGGTATGGTGTGATCATAGACTGAGTAGGGTAAGGATTGAAGGATGAAGAAGGTGCTGCTTGACACGAGCTTTGTGATCTCCCTGTATGAGAGGCCAGGGATATCTTTTGAGGAGGAGATTGAAAGGCTTATAGAGGATAAGCCGGAAATGTTAGCGTTAAAGAGCACCATTGCCGAGCTTAAGAGGCTTGCAATGCGGGCCGACTCAATCTTCAAGAAAAAGAAGTACCTGTGGGGGCTCAGGTTCATCGAAGAAAAGTGCAGGATTTTAGGAGAGGAGGACGAAGTGGGCGTAGGCCGGGTGGACGAGGAAATACTGAAAAGGGCCGTCTCAAGGGGTTACATAGTTGCAACAAATGATGCTACCCTGAGAAAAAGACTGAGAGACTGCGGTATACCTGTGATATTCATTAGGGGAGGAAATCATCTAGGACTGGAGGGTGAGATTTGAGAGAGGGAGGTAGATGTTTAAGGTCTCAAGGATAAGAGACACAATAGAGATTCCACCTAGGCTCTTTGGGAGGCCGTTAGAGGAGGCGGCGCTAGAAGTTTTGAGGAACCTATACGAGGACTCAATTGACGAGAAGCTTGGGTATGTTATAATGGTTTTGGGAGTTGAAAGCGTTGGGAGAGGTAAAATAGTTAAGAGAAACCCCGCTACTATTCATGAGGTTGAGTTTACCGTTTTGAGTTTTATCCCGGAGGTTCAGGAGGTCCTGAATGGAAGGGTGATAGATGTCACCGAGTTCGGGCTTTTCGTAAGGATTGGCCCCGTTGATGGGCTTGTTCACATTTCCCAGGTGATGGACGACTATGTGGATTGCGATAAAAGAAGGGGGGCTTTAATTGGTAGGGAAAAGGGCCGCTTTGTCGAGATAGGCGATAGCGTTAGGGTTAGAGTTGTCTCCGTTGGAAAGCTTAAGGGCCTCGCCTCCCTTGGAAAGCAGAAGGTTTCCCTCACAATGAGACAGCCTGGGCTAGGAAAGCTAGAGTGGCTCGAGAAGGAAAGCAGGAGAGAGGAGGAAGTGAGTAATGGCTAGGTATAGGGCATGTCGAACCTGTCACGCCCTGATCACAGGTAATAGATGTCCAAACTGCGGAAAAACAGACCTAACGGACAACTGGAGCGGAGTGGTTATCGTCCTCTCACCGGAGGAATCGGAGATTGCTAAACAGCTGGAAATAAAGCACCCTGGATGCTACGCAGTGCATGTAAGGTGATTGTATGGAGATAGAGATTCTGAAGGAGGTTAAGGAACCTCTGCTTCATAGAAGGACTGTGGAGTTTGTCGTAAAGCACCCCGATCAGGGAACTCCAGCTCGATTTGACATTCGTAAGGCCATAGCTGAGCTGCTTAAGGAGGATCTTGATAGGGTCTACGTTATTAAGCTGCTCACTGAGTACGGTAAACAGGAAACGCAAGGCATAGTACAAGTTTACGAATCAAAGGAAATAGCAGAACGCGTGCTCCATAACTACATAAAACGAAGAAACGCTCCGAAGGAGAAGGAGGAAGAAAGCTCACCTTCTTAGGAACTCTGTGTAGCCACACTTACCACAGTGCACCCTATCCTTATGCTCAGCCATAAAGGACCCACACTTTGGACATTTTGGCTTTCTCCACGCGATCTTTGAGCCCTCTAATTTATAGTACCTCCAGACACCCACCTTTTCCTTGAGCAAAACCTTTCACCACACTTAAAATGTGAAGGCAAGGTCTGCTGATCCGGGTTTTTTTAAAAGCTTTGGCCATAACGGGAGACAGGGATGACAGTAATTGTTAACCTGACAGGGCCTGATCAACGAGTTACGAGCTACGCTAGACGCCTATTAGAGGCTGGAAGACTAGTGGCAGTTGTACGTGGGGCATCATGTACAGTCTTCGCCTGTGGCACAGGTGCAAAAAAGTTAATGGAGCTAGCTGGCTGGCTTGGTAGAATTATGGATAGGCTACATGTTTCCCCTCCTCGTATAGATTATGGAGGTTTTATGAAGTGGCCACGCAGCAGAATTACCCTTAACTGCAGAGAAGAGATGAGAACCCTAACCATCGACTTTAGATGGGCTGTTAAGAGGGACCTAAGAGTGGACATGGTAATCTATGGAATGCTGAAGAACAAGGTTGATTTGATCATTGAAGAGATGCTACAGGGGGGTGAAGGTGGGAATTAAAGGGAAACGTGAGCTGCTTTGCCTCGGAATAGAATCTACGGCGCACACGTTTGGGGTTGGAATTGTCACCTCCAGTGGGAGGGTACTGGCAAATGAAAAGTCGACGTTTACGGGTAAAGGGGGCATTCACCCCAGGGAAGCTGCCGAGTTTCACATAAGGCGCTTTCCATTGGTGATTAAGAAGGCCTTGGAAAGGGCACAGATGAGCCTTTCAGAGGTTGACCTAGTAGCCTTCTCGCAAGGCCCGGGGCTGCCGCCATGCCTGAGAGTTGGGGCTGTTGTGGCGAGGACGCTCGCCTTAAGGTTAAAGGTCCCGCTGGTTGGGGTTAATCACCCCATAGCCCACTTAGAGATCGGTAGACTTACGACCGAGGCTAAAGATCCTCTTATGGTCTACGTATCTGGAGGAAACACGCAGATCATAGCTTACAGCGGGAAGAGATACAGAGTTTTTGGAGAAACGCTTGATGTTCCGCTTGGAAACGCCTTAGACGTGCTAGGCAGGGAGCTGGGGCTACCCTTTCCAGCTGGCCCTGCTATAGACGCCGTGGCAAGGGAGGGAAACTGGATAGATCTACCCTACGTTGTTAAGGGTATGGATTTCAGCTTTAGCGGGGTTTTAACCGAGGCATTAAAAAGGATAGATGCGGGTGAAAGAGTTGAGGATGTCTGCTTTTCTTTTGAGCATGTATGCTTTGCTATGGTGACCGAAGCAGCGGAAAGAGCAATTGCCCATACACGAAAAAAGGAGCTTTTACTGACAGGTGGAGTTGCAGCTGCACCCATGCTTAGAGAGATGCTGAAAAAAATGTGCAGATCTAGGAGGATATCATTCCATGTTCCAAGGAGGGAGTATTGTGTTGATAACGGGGCGATGATAGCATGGACAGGTATAGTGGAATATGAAAGCAAAGGGGGCATACCCATAGATAAGAGCGGAATAAGACAGAGATGGAGGGTTGACCAGGTTGACGTCACATGGATCACGGAGATTAGAGGTAAAGGGAGGAGATCGAAAAGAATTTTGGGTGAGGGAGCTGAAGCCATTCTTCTGCGGAGAAAATGGCTTGGTTTAGAGGCTGTGGAGAAGGTAAGGGTTAAAAAGAGGTACAGGGATAGGAACCTAGATGTTAAGCTTAGAGCTGAGCGGACAAGAGGAGAGGCCTTTCTTCTGTATAAGGTTAAAAGAGCTGGGGTACCTGCTCCAGCGGTCTACGACGTTGATATTGAGAACTTCAGAATAGTTATGGAATATGTCCCCGGACGGCTGTTGAGCGATGTCCTTAACAGTCTCGACCCCGAAGAGAGGAGGAGGATATGCGGGACCTTAGGGGTGTATCTCGGTGATATGCACAGGAATGGGCTTGTTCATGGTGACCTCACAACCTCTAATGTCATACTCTGTGGCAGAAAGCCCGTGCTGATAGATCTTGGGCTTGGGAAACACTCTAAAGATATAGAGGATTTTGCAGTTGATCTTCTACTGTTTAGAAAATCCCTAGAAAATAATCACTGGGTCTGTGTGGGAGAGTGCTTTGAAAGCTTTTTAACAGGGTATGAGGAGGCTGCTGAGGATGGCGAGGCGGCAATAAAGCGCATGGAGAAAGTATGGAGGAGAGGGAGGTATCAGGAGAGGTGAGAATTCTATTTTTTACCGGAAATAAAGAGAAGTACTTGGAGGTCAGAGACCTGCTCCGCCCCTACAGGATCGAACTAGTTCAGAAAAGCGAAAAGCCCGTTGAAATTCAGGTGGAGGATGTTAGAAAAATAGTGATTGCGTGCGCAGAGGTTTTAAGGAGGAGGTACAAGGGGCCGGGTATCTTAGAGGATACAGGGCTCTTTGTCGAACAACTGAATGGATTTCCAGGGCCTTACGCCTCATACGTCTTCAAAAAGATCGGGCTTTCCGGTATTCTGAAACTAATGGAGAACGTCTCCAACAGAAAGGCAAGGTTTCTAACAGCCATTGCATACTGGGATCAAGAGACAGCCCCCATAGCCTTTACAGGCGAGGTTACCGGGAGGATCACAGAGGCCGCAAGGGGGGGAGGGTGGGGCTATGATCCAATCTTTCAACCCGATGGTTTTAATAAGACCTTCGGGGAGATGACTGTAGAGGAGAAGAACAGCTGCTCCCATAGGGCGAGGGCGATTTTAAAACTTGTAGACTGGCTCATTGAGGAGGGTAAGATACGGAGGTTTGATCAACATGGCTAGAATGCATATACGAAGAAAGGGAAAATCCCACTCAACTAGGCCTGTAACTATAAGCATGCCCAGATGGCTCAGAGATAAACCTGAGGTAAGGGATGAGGTAGATCAGGTTATTGAGGACCTTGCCAAGAGGGGGACACCACCAAGCATGATAGGACTTATACTGCGGGACAAGTATGGCGTTCCAACAGCACGCGCGCTATATAACAAGAAGCTTGTAAGGGTGTTGAGAGAAAGGGGGCTTGCACCAAAGATCCCGGAGGACTTGATGAACCTGATTAAAAGGGCTGTCAGAATTAACGAGCATTTGAGGGTTCACCGAAAGGATGTACACAACAAGAGGAGACTTCAGCTAGTGGAGGCTAAGATTAAGAGGCTTGCAAAGTATTATAAGAGGGTTGGAAGGCTCCCGAAGGACTGGAGGTACGACAGGGAGACGGCATCTTACTTGGTGGCCCGTGCTTGAAAGGTCGAGAGGGTTTCCTTCTAAGTGCGAAATCAGCTGGAGAAATCCTCCGAGACTCCGTAAGGGAGGGAGAGGTAGTAAGATGTATCTCCCATCTTGACACCGATGGAATAGCCGCCGCAGGTTTGCTTTTAAACTTCTTTATTAAAGAAAAAGGAAAAGTTCACTTAACCGTTGTGAAGAGGCTCTCCCCTCAACTTATCCAGGATCTCTCTAGGGAAGGATACAGCCTTTACGTGTTTGCCGATCTTGGAAGCGGTCAGCTCAACCTGATAAGGAGGAGAATGAGTAACAGGCGCATAGTGATTCTTGACCATCACCCACCGGAGGGTGCCAGTGAGGGGAATATGTTGCAGGTTAATCCGCATCTCCACGGTATAGATGGAGCCATTGAGATAAGCGGTTCTGGGGTTGTTTATTTTGCCACTAGGGACGTTTTCAAAGGAAGTGACGAACCCGAGTGGATGGCTATTGTGGGCGCACTTGGCGATAGGCAGGATAAGGGGAAAAACAGGTCTCTGATAGGCCTTAACGCTGAAATAGTGCAGGCAGGCTTGAAGAAGGGTGTTATCCGCAGGGAAATTGATCTCAATCTCTTTGGAAGGTACAGTAGACCTATACATAAGTCATTAGAGTACACATTTGATCCCTTCATACCGGGTGTATCCGGCGATGAGGTAGGCGCTGTCAGCCTTCTCCGTGGGCTTGGAATCGAGGTGAGGGGAGAAGATGGGGGGTGGCGAAGGCTCGTTGACCTAAGCGAGGAGGAGAAAAAGAAGCTTACAGAGGAGCTGATTCGAAGAATAGCTGTCGGAAAGACATCATCGAGGCCCATTGATATAATAGCCATTCACTATGTTAGCGAGAAATCAATTGGGTTGTTTGGAGACGCACGGGAGTTCTGCACGGTTCTTAATGCGTGCGGAAGGCTTGGAAAACCAGATATCGGCGTTCTCCTCTGTATGGATGTACATGGAGATGTTAGGGAAATAGCGGAGCGCTTGCTAAGCCAGTACAGGAGGGAGTTATCCCAGTACGTGAACGGGATACTAGAGCAGGCGAGTTCCTACGTGGAGAAGAGGGGGTTCCTGACGGTCATAAAGCCAGAAGCGGGGATTAGAGAGACGATGATAAGCCCTGTTACCTCTATACTCTCCTCTTATCTAAATCTCGACTTCGGAGTCCTCGTAGGAGTGGCAGAAACCGAGGATGGAGGAATGTACAAGATATCCGCTAGAGTGAAGGATCATCTGTCGGGGAAGATCGACCTGGGGAAGGCCATGAGGGCTGGAGTGGCCAACGAAAGCGAGATGGGGGGTGGCCACGCAAACGCTGCGGGGGCTGAAATACTTAAGGAACGGCTGGAGGAGTTCCTTAAAATGGTTGAGGATAACATAGAGAAGCAGCTGCAGGGAGTGGGTGGGGTTGACTGAAAGATTTAAATTGAGAGCTGAGATCTCCCTACCCGCCCGGCAAAGGTTGAGAGATGAACGCTTAGCAGAACTTGAGGGTCTAAGCGTATCGGTTGTAGAAAACGAGGGGAAGATCCTAATAACTATAGAACCTGTCGAGGTGAGTAGAGAACTACCAGACAGGCTTAACAGGATATTCGAAGCGTTAAAGGAGGACGTGCTAAATGCCGAAAAGAAGGGTAAAGGTAGACAAGTGGAAGCTGAAGAGGTGGTATGATATCTACGCTCCCGATAACCTGTTTCAGGGGGTAAAGATAGGAGAAACGCCAGCAACAAAGAAAGAACATCTCCTAAACAGGAAGGTGGAGGTGTCCCTCTTTGAGCTTACAGGGGATTACCAGCATGACCCTATCAAGCTGGTTTTCAAAATCGTTGACGTTGCGGATGGACAAGCGAAAACAATTTTCGATAAGGAGTACATATCAAACACCTACTTAAAGAGCCTTGTGAGGAGGAGAACAACTAGAGTGGATGTCGAAGTGAAGGCTAGGACAAAGGATGGCCTTCTGCTTCACATGTTCGGCGTTGCCTTTACTGAGAGAAAAATAATTACATCTGTCAAGCGGGCGCTTCGGCGGGTAATAAGGGAGGAGCTTGAGAAGTTCATAAGGGAGAGCACATTGAATGACATATTTTCTAAGCTTTACATCAAGGAGCCGGGAGATTTCATGGAGCAGCTCTTCTCAAAGATGAACAAGATAGCGAGAATGCGGAAGTTCGAGATAAGAAAGACTGTGGTTCTTGAAAGGCTTAAGACTGATCAAGCCGAAAGGATGGCCTAAGAGGCACAAGAAGAAGCTGCTTAAATTTGTTAGGCCCTAGAACCCTTACATAAGTGCTTATTTTTGGTCCTCGCTCCCTCCCTATGATGAGGAGGTAGAGCAGCCTGAAGAAGGATCTCGGAGGTATGCCAAATTCTCTAGCTACCTCGAACACTGCCTCCTGAACATCGTCTGGAGTTGAATTATCAGTTATCCTGCTTACAAGGGAGTAAATGGCCTCAACCTCTTTCTCTGAAGGCTTAATAGGCTCAGGTGCTGGCTTAACGAAATCCTCATACCAGTTTATGTAAAGGCGAAGACGCCGTTTAATCTCTAATCTTTCCCTTTCTCCTATTTCCTTTAGTATCCCCTGTTTGCGTAACAAGAAGAGGAAAAGGTCTAGCTTATTGCTGTCGTCGAGATTTACCGGTATTGAGGATACGAGTTCGACACCTGTCATGTAGGGTATGTGAGGAAGAGGTCTTTCTGGAGGTTTGAGAAGCCTTACGTACTCGTAAAGCCTCTTTACTCTAATTCTCTCCCTCAGATTTTTGATTCTGGAGAGGTTAAAGTAAAGATCTTCCAGCCTATCAAGCTCATCCATATAGATTGGGACATCCTCAACGTCAAGTTTCCTTGTACCTTGGTAACGCTTGAACATCAAAAGGCGCAAGGATTCGGGTGTTCCATACCTGAACCAGGTTTGCGGGGTAAAAACGTTCCCGGTTGACTTCGATATCTTTCTACCAGTTTTACCAAGAAAGAGCTCATACACTATAGAGTGGGGGGGCTTTATGCCAAGAATCCTGCTTGCAACAGCCATGTTGACTTGGAAAGATGCGTCGATGTCTTTTCCCCGAGCCTCGAAAACGACATGGAAGCGGGCCCATCTAATAGCCATCTCTGCTTTCCAAGCCACTTTGCCGCATCCAGAGCTGAGTCTCACCTCCCCCTCGTGGCCACACCCTTCAACTCCCTTGAACTGACTTGCACACCTGTACAGGATTACATCTTCTCTTGGGAGGTACCTATAGGCAAATGTTGTGTATATCCGCCCGCAGTTCTCGCAAATTGGCCAATAATAGATCCATCCCTCCTCTCTCTTAGCGCCTGTCATCTTAATGTCGATTCTTCTGATTTCACTAGCATTTAAAAGGATTTTGCGTATGTAATCATTGAGGATGCCGCTCTTATAGGCTTTATATCCCGAGACGAACCGATAGGCCATATCAAGCCTATCTAGAGCATCTAGGAAAAGGCTTTCAATGTGCTCGGCAAAGGAGTCGTGACAGTTGAAGGGGTCGGGAATGTCGCTTACTGGAAAGCCTAGATAACGCTGTAGAGATGAAGGAAGACCCATCGGCACCTTTCTCAGCCCATCCATATCGTCCGCGTAGACTATAAGCTCCGACTTTAATCCTCTGTCCTCAAGGGCGAGCTTAACGCCATATGACCGCAGGGCATCTGCAACGCTGCCAACATGCGGGATGCCCGAGGCCCCTATACCGCATTCAACCCTGAAGACGCCGTCTGGACTCGGCTTCCATCCACGTGTAATGCTTTCTGCTATCTTGTCCAGCCAGAACATTCTCTCCTTTGAAACCTCCATGGATCCGCAGCCCCTTTTAGTAGAGGTAACATTTAAACCTCTTTAAAGGGGCTGTCCACCTTTTAAAGGAAGCGGTTCAGGTCTTTCACGGTGAAGTCCTTGAAGGCTGTAGTTCTGGCGGCCGGAGAAGGGAAGAGATTAAGGCCAATAACAGCTACCAGACCCAAGCCCCTTATCCAGATAGGAAGAAAGAGGATAATCGATTACTTAATAGAGGATCTACGGGAGGCAGGCTTTGGGGAAATAACTATAGTTGTAGCTTACAAGATGGAGGAGGTAACCAGCTATCTTGAGGACATGAACTATAACGTTGAAATTGTTGTTCAGAAGGGTAAATACGGGACTGGCGGCGCACTAACTTTTGTAAAGGACATCGTTGAGGATGAATTTCTCCTTTACTTCGGTGATGTCCTAACAACCCATCAAAACATAAAGCAGGTGGTGGGAAGGGCTAAGAAAACTGGGAAAATGACCCTTGGACTCGTTAGGGTAAACAGGCCTGAGCTGTACGGGATAGTCTCACTCAGCGACAAGAAAATTGTAGATATCGTCGAAAAGCCCAAGAAACCTGTTGGAAATCTAGCCCTCTCCGGAGTATACATGCTTAACTCCAGCATATTCGACTTTCTGGATGAGATAAGGCCTTCTGAACGAGGAGAGTTGGAACTAACAGAGGCCTTCAAGGCGATGTTGAGGTCGGGATGGGAGCTAGTTGGGGAGACCCTTTCAGGTGACTGGATCGATGTTGGAACACCCTGGGATCTTCTAAAGGCAAACGAATACGTGTTGAGGGAAAAGATGCAGCCTAGGGTGGCGGGAAATGTGGAGCGAGGTGCAACCCTTCTTGGGAAGGTCCACATTGGCGAGGGGAGCAGGGTTAAGGCTGGGGCTTACATCGAAGGGCCGGTTTACATCGGAGAAAACTGCATGATAGGCCCAAACTGCTACATACGGCCCTTCACAACAATATGCAATGGTGTTAGAATCGGGAATGCTGTTGAGATCAAGAATTCAATCATCATGGAGAGCACAAACATCTCCCATCTCTCTTATGTTGGAGATAGCATCATAGGGGCAAACTGCAATTTAGGTGCTGGAACAGTCACAGCAAATGTAAGGTTTGATAGGGAAAGTGTGAAGGTGAAGCTTAAGGGAAGAAGGGTTAACAGCGGGGTTAAAAAGCTCGGGGTGGTAATGGGCGATTATGCGCAGACAGGCATACACGTTCACACGATGCCTGGTGTGAAGATTGGTGTTAACTCATGGGTTGGAGCCAACACGATCGTGATGGATGACGTTGAGGATAACGCAGTAATTTACGCTGTACAGAACGTTGTAATGATGAAGAAGAAGAGTTAGCCCCTTCTTTTTGCTGAAAAGATTTTAACAACATCTCCGTGTTTGAGCTTGTAATCGGCGCCAACCCTCTTGCCCTCCTTGACTAGGAGCATGTAAATGAAGGATGACATGAGCTCTGTGTGTATCACTCCTGCAAACTCCTTAGCTGTGATGCCCCTAGGGACGAGGTATACGTCCGGGAGAACGTTGCCGGCGTGATCGGTCAACTTAGACTCATCTTCAACGGGAAAAACCGCTATATAATCTGCTACACTGAGAACAGCTTGGTTAATGCACTCTTGAACTCCTGTTGATCCCCACTCATCTAGGACGCGTTTCTTAACGAGGCTTAGCGCTTTAAGCTGTTCTGTTGAGATATCCCCACGGAGAATCTTAAAATCCCCATCTCCCGGAATGTATTGAATTAAACCCTTCTCAGCAGCCTTTCGCAGGATCAGCTCAGCCTCTGCCGAGACAGGGACAACATTTAATCCGGATTCCTTCAGCCTTTCAATATTTTTACGCGCAGGCGGAAGGTCTATCTTGTTCGCCGCTATGATGAATGGTTTTCCAAACTTCAGAAGATTTCTTGAAAGGGTTAATATGCTATCGTCGCTCCAGCTCTGCGGCCTCTTGCCGATTAACCCGGATTCGGAAAGAGCTCTCTTAACTGCGACCTTTTTGAAACCTAGCCCTGAGAGTTCCTGTGTTAGTACCTTATCGATTTCAGACGGCGCCTGAACAGTTTTCCCAACTATCTTCCTCCAATTCTTCTTTATTATGCCAAAAAGCCAGAATGAGAACTCCTCCCTAACAAGTCTCACGTCTAGTAGCGGATCACAGTTGCCGCCTTTACAGGGATTTCCCTCTTGGTCTGTCATGCCGGATGCGTCCACTACCAAGATGTTTACATCAGACCTGCGCAGATCATCAAGGAACTTATTTCCAAGGCCCCTTCCGAGGTGAGCATCTCTTACAAGGCCGGCTACATCCAGAATCTTCACAGGAACGAATCTCTGACCGTCCACACAGTAACCTGTGCGCGGTTGGCAGTTTACACCGTATTCCTTACAGGCACAATTTATGCGAACGAACGCCACGCCCTCATTTGGCTCTATAGTCGTGAATGGGTGGGGAGCAACCTTTGCGTTTGCCATTGTTAGAGCATTGAAGAGCGTTGTCTTTCCAACATTCGTCCTTCCTGCTAGGCCGACAAGCAAGAGTTATCCCCCGCAGACGTAACACGCTCAGCCATTAGAGCTTACTGGGTTACCTAAGAATTTAAAATGGAATGCTGAAACTCTTATAACAAACTCCTCAGTCGACGGGTTTCACATGGAGGGGTAACTCGTATATAAGTGATGGACAATGGGGTTCTATAAGTACATAGCGCAATTTTGGAAGGATAGGGATAGCGAAGGCTTCTCCACGCTTTACAAGCAGAGATTACAGAAGTGGAGAAGAGAAAATGCTGTAATAAGAATAGAGAAGCCGACAAGGTTGGACAGAGCGAGAAGCTTGGGCTATAAGGATATACAAGGCGTGGTGGTGGTTAGAGTTAGAGTTAGAAGAGGAAACCTCAGAAAGCCAAGACCCAGAATGGGGCGCAGGAATAAGAGGATGGGAGTGAAACAGATCAAACCAAAGAAAAACCTACAGTTAATAGCTGAGGAGAGAGCTAATAGGAAGTATCCAAACCTTGAAGTTTTAAACAGCTACTGGGTTGGCGAAGATGGACAGTATAAGTACTATGAGGTCATACTTGTGGACCCCCACCATCCAGTTGTGGCCAGTGATCACGACCTCGGATGGATAACTGAAAAACAACACAATGGTAGGGTGTTTCGAGGTCTAACAAGCGCTGGTAAGAAAATGAGGGGGTTACGTAACAAAGGCAAAGGTGCTGAGAAGATCAGGCCGAGTATAAGGAAGCACAGGCATAGAGGCAAGTGAGATTGGCTGTAAGGGAGATAAGCATTAGGGCGCACGTCCACGCAACAGAAAGCCTTGAAAGGGTAAAAAAAGCAATTCGGAACGTAGCCGGAATCGAGGATCTAAAGATATCCTCAACAAAGCTATATGGACACTATGGAAACGAAATCATAGTACTAAGCGTTAGGTCCAGAGAGACAGACCTTGCAAAGGCCATCTGGATGAACATATTAGGGGGAATGGATGAGGATTCCAAAAAATCCTTGATGAGAACCCTAAAAAGGAGAGTCGACCAAAGATCGCTGTACGTGAGGTTAAATAAGCAGGGGGCCTACCTGGGGAGGATAAGCCTTGATGATAGAAGTGATGTGATAAGGGTAAGGGTGACCTTTGATAGGATTGACGTAAAAGAGCTATCTGTGGCCTTGGGAAGAGAGGTTTAGAATGGCACAGGAAGCGGGATGGATAGACATACATATACACTCTGAGATGTCAGAGGGAGAGGCATGGATCGATGAAATAGTCAGAAGAGCAGATAAAATAGGTTTAACAGCCGTCGCGATAGCCGACCTAACAAACGATACCCTAGAAAGAGTTCAGAGGATAGCTAATGTAATAAGGAAGGCTGAAAGGGGAAGCAAGATTAAGCTGTTCGTAACGGCTGACATAAGAGGAGAAAGTCTACGGGAGGCGAGAACAGCAGCTCTAAAGGTTAGAAAATATGCAGATTTTGTCTCGTTCTCCACAGGCGACATTATAACCGCGAGGTGGATGGCAAAGTCAAGCCTAATAGATTCAATAGTCCTCCCATCTCAAAAACGCGGCCTGCTTATAGACGGAATAACCGCTAGATATATGCTGATGGGCCGAACAGCCCTCGAGTTACAGATAGACAAGCTAGGGGGGGTGAGGGGTCGGAGTGGAGTTCGAGTCCTCAGCACTACGTTGAAGGAGATTGGCATTGCAAAGTACTATGGTGTCCCTATTATATTGAGCACAAATGCCAAAAGCCCCATTGAGATGAAAAGTGCCATGCAGATGATGGGAATTGGATGTTTGCTGGGGTTAGAGCTGGAAAGAGCTAAGCTATCCTTCTCTGAGGTACCGTTCAATATCATAATGTATAACCGGAAGGTAAAGGAGAAGGTGTTTGGAAGAGGCCGCTGAATATGCCTAGACTTCAGATCCCTATCGGCATGAGAGAAAAATGGAGATACATAGCATTCAGACTTGAAATTGAAAGAGAGAACCTGAGAGTTGACAGGAGAAGTATAGAGCAGGCCATATGGGACATTAGCCTTCTTTTCCTCGGCAGTATTGAGTGCAGCAGGTTGGGGTTATGGCTTGTAGAGTGGGATGAGACAAACCGCATCGGAATTCTGCGCTGTGACGCAAAATATAAATACACAGTTATCGGTGTGCTATCCTTGATTTCTGCGCTGAGAGGAGAAAGGGTAAACCTCATTCCTCTTTTAACTAGCGGGACAATAAAGACCCTTAAAAGGAAGTTAAGAAGTGATGGGCATGATGTTTCCGGCTCAAACGGGTTATGACCGGGCTATAACAATATTTAGCCCCGAAGGGAAGCTCTACCAGGTAGATTATGCAGAAAAGGCGGTTAAGCGTGCTCCGCCGGCGGTCGGCATAAAGGTAGCGGATGGAGTCATTTTACTGGCCAAGAAGCAGATTGATAAGCTGATGGAACCCGATAGCATAGAGAAAATTTTCGTAATAGATGAACATATAGGCGCTGTTATGTGCGGGCTTTATGGAGACGCACGCGTTTTGATAACTAGAGCCAGAGAGGAAGCCCAGTCAAACAGACTCTCTTTTGGAGAGCCTATCACAACATTGCTGCTCACAAAGCGGCTCAGCGATTTTATACAGCTCTTCACACAGAATGCAGGAGTGAGGCCCTTCGGCGTTATGTTAATCATAGGAGGAATAGACGAGGATCTTAGCCTCTACATCACTCACCCAAGTGGGGCATTTTATGGCTACAAGGCTACAGCCGTCGGAGATAGGAGTGAAGCAATAAGAAACATACTAGAAAAGAATTACAGGTTTGATATGAGCTTGGGAGAAGCTATGAAACTTGGAATGGACTGCATACGGGGAGAAGAAAAGGCCGATCTGAGCCCAGAGACCGTTGAGATAGGTTTGGTGAAAAGAGAGACAAAAAGATTTGTTAAGCTGACCATCGATCAGGTGAGAGAGGTACTGGAGCTTGCGAAAAACAACAAGATAAAGGAGCTTGATGAAAGGCTAAAGGAAATTTAGGTGAAGAGAAAGCCATGAGCACCCACGAGTTAACGCTGGCGAGGCTGCAGAGGAGAGGTCAGAGATTCGAGGTTATAATTGACCCTATTAAGGCCTACGAGTTTAGGGCGGGGTCTCTAAAAGACTTGTCTCAAGTTATAAGGTATGAAGAGGTGTTCGTTGACGCAAGGAAAGGAAAGAAAGCATCTGAAAGCGATCTTAAGAAAGCTTTTGGGACGAGGGACTTTTGGGAGATAGTGGAGACAATAATAAAGGAGGGAACTATTCAACTTACAGAGAAGCAGAGAAAGGAGATGATCGAGGCAAAGAGAAAGAGAATAATTGATCTTATATCAAGGATGTATGTTGATCCAAGGACAAAGCTCCCCCACCCACCAAAGAGGATAGAGCTGGCCATGGAGGAGGCTAAGGTGAGGATAGACCCCTTTAAGCCTCCACAAGAGCAGATTAAAGATGTTGTAGATGGACTTAGAAGGGTGCTGCCTCTAAAATCGGAGACTGTCAGGCTTACGTTGCAAATCCCGGCTGCCGATGTTGGGAGATGCTATGGCTTGCTAAAGGGCTATGGGGAGATAGTGTCTGAGAGCTGGCTTGGAGATGGATCTTTGAAGATAGTATTAGATGTGAGTGCCGCCAAGAAGGAGGAGCTAATCAGCGAGATCGGGCGGCGCAGCACCGGAGCTGTTAAGGTGAACATCTCTTGAAGAATGAGGTAGAAGTACGGGAGATAGCAATACCAGGTCAGGAGGTAGGGGGCGAGGGGCTAAGGGGTGGGGAGAACACGTTTATCGAGGGAAAAAAGCTGTTTGCCCAACGGCTAGGCATAGTTAACGTGGATCGGGGAACCGTTGAAATAATCCCCTTAAAGAGCAAGTATATACCGAAGAGGGGAGATGTGATCTTTGGTGTTATAAAGGACGCATCCCCCATGACATGGGTCGTTGATATCTTATCCCCCTACACAGCTTACCTTCCCATGTCAAAGGTGGAGTTTGAGAGTAAAGCCAGCAGATCAGCCGCAAGCAGAAAGCTGAATATAGGGGACTTGATCCTAGCAAAAGTAGAGATATTTGATTACGGGCTGAACCCAATATTAACCCTGGCGGAGAGGGGTCTTGGGAGGAGAGATGAGGGGAGGCTAATATTTGTAAACCCAGCGAAGATACCGAGAATTATAGGTAAGAGGGGCTCTATGATAAAGTTGTTAAAGGAAAAGACAGGATGCGAGATAACCATAGGCAAAAACGGGCTAATCCTTGTTAGCTGCCCCTCCGAAGAGGTAGAAGGCTTGATTTTTTCCGCTATAAAGATAATAGAGAGGCAGAGCCACACAAAGGGGTTAACGGATAGGGTGAAGGAGTTTTTGGAGAGGAGGACCAATAGGGAGGAAGGTTAAATTGAGCTATGTTCAACAAGGTAGGCCGGAAAGACTTATAGACGAAAATGGTAAAAGGATAAATGGAAGAGGCCTTTTTGAACTCAGACCTATAAAAATGAAGGTTGGAGTTCTCGAGAACGCGGATGGATCAGCCTATATAGAGTGGGGTAGGAACAAGATAATAGTAGCGGTTTACGGTCCAAAGGAGATACACCCAAGACATCTCGCGCTGCCCACAAGTGCAAGGCTAAGGTGCAGATATAATATGGCGGCCTTCTCGACACCGGAGAGAAAGAAACCCGGGCCGGACAGAAGATCCATAGAGCTCTCGAAGGTGATACGGGAGGCGCTAAAGCCCGCTCTTTTCCTTGAAAAGTACCCAAAAACCGTGATTGATGTTTTCATCGAGATATTGCAGTCTGAGGGGGGAACGAGGGTGGCCTCCATCACAGCAGCATCACTAGCTTTAGCTGACTCCGGGATACCGATGCGAGACCTTGTCACGGCTTGTGCTGTCGGAAAAGTTGATGGTAAGATAGTTCTAGATCTAGATGCTGTGGAGGACATGTATGGCGAGGCGGATCTACCCGTTGCCATAATGCCAAGGAAGAAAGAGGTAACGCTTCTCCAAATGGATGGACGAATGACAACGGAGGAATTCAACTTCGCCCTTGAAAAGGCAATGGAGGCCTGCGAGGAAATATACCGGATTCAACGAGAGGCCCTATTAGAGAAATACAAAGCGGGCTGGTGAGTATAATGGCGGAGCCGCTTGCAGCTATACAAAGAAAATACATCCAGAACCTGCTTAGAAAGGGCAGGAGGATAGACAACAGGGGATTAAACGAATACAGACAATTAAAGATAACACCAGGATTTGCCGGCAATGCCGAAGGATCAGCAATGATAGAGCTAGGCAAGACAAAGGTTTTGGCAGGTGTAAAGCTAGAACTTGGCGAGCCATTCAAGGACACACCGGACAGAGGTGTCCTGATCACCAATGCCGAACTTGTCCCGCTGGCCTCACCCGAATTTGAACCGGGGCCTCCAGATGAAAACGCAATTGAACTAGCTAGAGTTGTTGACCGTGGTATAAGGGAATCTGAGGCCTTAAGACTTGATGAGCTGGTGATAAAGGAGGGAGAAGTAGTCTGGGTCGTCTTCATAGATGCGCATATACTCGATCACAGTGGTAACCTCTTTGATGCTACAATGTACGGGGCTGTAACAGCACTGTTAACGGCTAAGATGCCCAGAGCGGTGATAGAGGAAGGAGAGATTAAGACGACAGAGGAGTTAACCAGCTTACCAATGGAGAAGATCCCAGTCTCAGTAACCATCGGGAAAATAGGAGAAAACCTTATAGTAGACCCCAATCTTCAAGAGGAGAATGTTTTAGACGCTGAGATAACTATTATAATGGAGAACAAAGATACGATCTGCGCTGTGCAAAAGATCTTTGGTGTCTTCAGTCCTGAGGAGGTCGGAAACGCAATATCAATAGCAAGGGAGAAATCAGCAGAGATAAGGGAACTTATCAAGGAAACGGTGAGCGGATATGAAGCTTAAGGATAGGAGCAGGAGGATAGCAGGGTCCTTTGGAGCAAGATATGGGTTTAAACTCAGGAGGAAGTATGGGGAAGTTGTGCTGAGATACCGCGGAACAAGGTACAAATGTCCGAACTGCAGCAAGCTTGTTAAGCTGAAGAGGATAGCGGTTGGGATATGGAAGTGTCCCAAATGCAATTACTCCTTTACAGGTGGGGCATACAGCCCTGAGCTGTAAGGATGGGTCATGGCCTGCATAATCACAACCTCACGATATCCCACAAGGAGAATTAGAAGCTTTACTAAGGATTTACACAGCGCCATTCCAACAAGTATACGGGTTACAAGGGGTAAGAAGGGGATAAGAGATCTAGAGGAGCTGTGTTCGATTTATGGAGCCAACAGGGTTCTCATAATTGGAAGGTACAAGGGATGCCCCGGGAAGATGAACTTTCTTAAGATGACACCAAGGGGGCTGACCTACATCCCCTTCACACTGCTGATAGGAGGCGTCACTCTCCTGCGGGAGATAAACCCACTGCGAAGAGGATCTCTAGGTAGAGAGGATGTAGATGAGATATTCATCGCATACGTTGGGAAGGGAGATATCGAAAAGGCCGCGTATCTTCTTGGGGAGGGCTTTGACCTTAAGGTCAAGCAGCTTGAGGGCATCAGTGAGGTGAAAGAGTTCGAGACAACGGTTTCAGTACTGATGGTCACGAAAGACAGGAAGAGAGGCCAGCTTGCCATAAAATTTTATGAAAACAGAGGCCTGAGGGAGATAGGACCTAGAATAAGGGTCAAAAAAGTGATTGAATGGAAAGAGAAGAGCACCAATACGCTGCAAGAGTAATTGTGATGGGGGAAGAGAGGGATCTAGTGATACTCCATGAAGTGCTGACCCCGGAGTTCGCATGGAATCATTCTAAGTGGAGAGCACAGGTCAACCTTATAAAGGAGGAGGGGCAGGTCACATTTTTGATTCAGGCCAGGGATTTAACAGCACTTCGGGCCCTTTTTACGTCTGTTTTAAGACATGTCATAGTGGTTTTAGAAACTCTCGGATTATGAGGTAAGGTGTGGATATGTCTAGCAATGAGCAAGTAGGAGGTTCCCTAGAAAACCTAAGGCGGTTGGGAGTAGAGCTTGAGAAGGCTAGAGCCAGCTTAGAAAACGTGATGATGACAAAGATTCAGCTTGAAAGGGAGATTAGGGAGACAGAGAATGCAATAGAGGAGATGAGCAAGTTAAAGGAAGGAGAGAGCGCCTTCAAACTCGTTGGTTATGTTCTTGTAAAAAAGAGCAAGGAGGAGTTGTTGGGGGAGCTGCAAGATAGGCTTATGGTGCTAAAGACTCAGCATAAGGAGAGCGAAGAGAGAGCAAAACGCCTTCAGCAGGAAATAAGAAGAATAGAAAGAGAGATAGTAGAGGAGAATAGAAGACTTCGCACACCTAAGGCGCTTTAAGACAGTTATTTTCAGTGTAGGATAAAGGGAATACTGGGGATGGCCAATATCACTATAGATAACTTAACATTTAGATATAAGGGGGAGCAGAAACCAGCGTTGAACAGAGTGGACCTACGGATAGATGAGGGTGAATTCGTCTTAGTCTCAGGTCCATCGGGTTGTGGCAAGACAACATTAGTAAGAACGCTTAACGGGCTTATCCCTCATTTCTACGAGGGGGATATGAATGGTAGAGTGATTGTAAAGGGTTTAGACACCAGAACGCATGGAGTCGCCGAGCTCTCCAGACTAGTTGGTGTTGTTTTTCAGAATCCTGACAGCCAGTTCATAACCCTTAACGTAGAGCGGGAAATAGCATTTGGGTTGGAAAATCTTGGGGAGGATCCCAATGAGATAAAAGAGAGGGTTGAGGACATAATAAAGAGCTTTAATTTAGAGGATATAAGGGATAAACCTCCTTATATGCTCTCGGGTGGAGAGAAGCAAAAGGTGATCATAGCTGCCGTTTTAGCCATGGGAACGGAGATCCTTGTGCTTGATGAACCCACAGCCAGCCTCGACCCGGCTAGTTCCAGGCAGATAATTGACTTAATACACAGGGTAAATGTGGAGAAGAATGTAACGGTCATACTAACGGAGCACAGAACCGAGTACGCCGCAAGATATGCTGATAGAGTTGTCATTATGGATAGTGGGAGAGTAGTAGCAAATGGAGATCCGAGAAGCGTCTTTCTTATAGAGAAGACGGAAAAATGCGGGGTTTTCATCCCTAAAACTGTTTCTCTCTATGAATTTCTGGCAAAGAGGGGATTCACACTGCCTAAGGTTCCGTTAAGCCCTGAAGAGGTAACCTCTCTGATAAGGGGGGAACGCGGTGTCCGGGAACCTCGGTGATGATGTTAAACATGCAATATTGGTGGAGAACCTCTACTTTAGTTATGATGAGACCGAGGTTTTGAGAGGGGTTAACCTTAGAGTTGGAAGAGGCGAAATCGTGTTCATTATGGGAGCTAACGGTGCGGGGAAGACAACACTGGTAAAACATTTGAATGGCCTTTTAAAGCCGAAAAGGGGAAGGGTTGTAGTCTGGGGAATGGATACAAGAGATCATTCCGTAGCTGAGCTATCGCGAGTTGTAGGGTTTGTGTTCCAGAACCCTGACCATCAGCTCTTCGCTGAGAGTGTACGGGAAGAGATTGAGTTTGGACTTAGGAATATTGGGCTTGACGAAGAGGAGATAGAAAGAAGGGTCAAGGAGGTGGTGAAAAGGTTCGAGCTTGAGGACCTGGAGGAAAAACCACCCTTTACGCTTAGCGGTGGAGAGAAAAAGAGGTTAACAATAGCCTCGGTTATAGCAATGAACCCAAAAATTGTTGTGCTAGATGAGCCAACCATGGGACAGGACTATAGGCAGAAGCTTAACCTTAGAAGGATGATTGAGGAGATAGTTAAGGAGGGGCGAACAGTCGTCATAGTGACTCATGACGTGGAGTTTGCCTCAGAGATTAAGGGAAAGGTTGTTGTACTAGATGATGGGAGGGTAGTGGCAGAGGGTACAAGAGAGACCGTCTTCACAGATAGGGAGGTACTGATGAAAGCCTCTCTATCTCCACCGCAGCTAGTAGAAATAGCAGATAAGATAGGGCTTAGATTTAGGTGGTTTGAAAGCGTGGAAGAGTTAGGAGAGCATATTCTGGAGTGTTTAAGATGAGCCTGATAAAGAGTTTCCTCTATAAGCCTCAAGGAGGTTTTTTGCAAAGGCTGGATCCCAGGGCTAAAATACTCATGGTCTTGGCCTTTTGGATCGTGACTCTCATCTTTACAGCCATGATTATCCAAATTTCCCTTTTACTTCTCCTCTTCACCATAGGTTTTTCTTGCGGAGTGGGCGGAAGGGTTAGGGAGGTTGTAAGAGGCGGTGCTCTCTTCACACTCTTTATAATAGTCATAAATTATCTGTTCTACGGGCAGGTAGATAGTGCTATTGGCGTTGGCCTTAGATTTTTGGTTCTGATGGTTTCCTCGTCTCTCTTTTTTGTTTCAACAACTCCCGAAGAAATGGGGCTGGTTTTGGACAGGCTGGGTTTCCCGTATAGTCTTTCCTTTGCACTGGTTACCGCTACAAGGTTTATACCGACACTGGCCCTTGAAGCACAGGAGATAATTGATGCCCAGAGGTCGCGCGGTCTAGAGTTGGAAAAGGGATCCTTTATAGCGAGAGTGAAAAAGTACCTCCCAATCCTTATTCCCCTAATAGTGAATTCGGTAAAAAGAAGCTTAGAGCTTGCAGAAGCTCTTGAGTCCAGATGCTTCGGTGCAGCTGAGAAGAGAACATCAATCCAACAGTTAAAGTTCTCCACACCAGACTATTTGATCTCCTTCTGCTCTTTGGCTGCTGTGATTCTAATGGTATGGCTTAGGTTTTGGTGCGGACTCGAACAGGCTATAAGCTTGGGTGTATGACACCGAATCAGAGACGGCGTCTGATCACAAAGTCACAAAGGTCTGTAAAGAATTCACGTGAGTCGGCAAGAAGAGAGCTATTATTCTTTATCACATCCTTGGCCATTTTAGATAGCTGCTCCGCTCGTTTTCGGGCCTCCTCTAAGGCTCCACACTGAACAATAATATCCTTTATCCTTTTAACTTCATCAAGAGTAACCCTCTTGCTGCCGAGGTGACGCCGAATGAACTCTCTTTGATCAGGACTGGCCAGTTCAAGGGCGTAAACGATGAGGATAGTCTTCTTTCCACGCTTAATATCAGTCAAGACGGATTTCCCGGTTTCTTCCACCTTCCCAAAGGATCCAAGTATGTCATCCTGTATCTGAAAAGCGGCAGAAAGTGGCTCAATGAAGTCTCGGAAGGCCTTAAGCTGCGAATCGCTAGCACCGCCCAAGACGCCACCTATTAGTAGAGAGGCTTTAAACAACCATCCAGTTTTAAGGGACACCATGCTCAGGTACTCTTCCTCCGACACCGCGCTTAATGCCTCAAATGTTAAGTCCAAGAGTTGACCCTCAATTATCCGATGGTAAGCGCCGATATACAGGTCAGCTGCCTTAATCTTTGAGTCAGAGGGGAATGGCGACCCTAGGAGTGCTTTGAGTCCCAGCTCGAAGAGAGTATCGCCACCAAGGATACCTATTGCCTCACCATAATCAACCGCTCGCTCGGCTAGGCCAAAGACTTCAAGATACCTTTTTTTATAAATCTCGTGAAATGTGGGCTTACCACGCCTTAGTACATCCTTGTCCATAATGTCATCGTGAATCAGAGATGAGTTATGAAGAAATTCCACCGAGAGTGAAGCTCTTAAGATACCCTCTTCATTAACGCCTCCTACCGCCTTATAGGCCTCAATCAGAAGAGAAGGACGAAGCCTCTTGCCGCCTCTCAGTATAAACTCCTGAAGATCAGCGTAATAATCGCTGATCAGCTTGTTATTACATCTAGAGTAGACCTCAAGGAATCGACTGATCTCCTCGTTTACTTTAGACTGGTAATAGGATAACTTCCTTTCAAGCACCTTTGTCACCGGTATCAGTATTCCTCCTCTTCACTGTATAGTGAGTAGAGGCTGAGGCCGACTCCTATGATCAAAAGCAAAATAAAAGCAGCAAAAAAGAGAACCTGACGTGATACTTCCTCAGAATAGATTAAAAGGAAGTAAAAGGCAGCAGAGAGGGCTACGCATGCCAAACCGATGCCAAGCACAATTAACCTGTTCATTTGCTAACGTCCTCCGCGGTTCAGCTGAACTTAATTTTCGCCTCCTTAAAAATCTTCTACAGGTTTTCTGTTTGAACATTCTTCGAAAAAGCTAAGCATAGTAGTACTCTCCTTTACTTTTTTGGATTTTGTCGAGTTTGCTGCCGGGCTTGTTTATGCGTGGTCTATTGGTCTCCCTGTCTCTTCTAAAGGTTATCTGCATTTTGGCTAGAAAGAGGTTCATACCCTCCCGTAACGGCATGGGCCTCGATGCAATTCCCTGTCTTGAGGGCTGCCCAGAGAAAACTATCAGTCTATCGCTGATCGAGTCCACAAGGAGAATATCGTGATCCACAACAAAAGCCGCCTTTTCGCTTTGTTCAATGAGCTTTCTGATCAGGGAGATTAGCTTTAGCCTTGTTTCTGAGTCAAGGTATGCACTTGGTTCATCAAGAAGCACGATATCTGCTTCTTTGAAGAGCGCCACTACCACTGCTACTAGTTGCAGCTCTCCTCCACTTAGATTTCTGACATCCACCTCCAAAAGCCTATCAAGACCAAAGGATTTGACAGCCTGCTCCTTAAATTGCGTGGACTTTATGGTTGGGCCGAGCGTTTTCGTTAGAAATTCTTCAACTGTTCCCGAAAAGTCTGCACTCAGATATTGCGGCTTGTAGCTGACCCTGAGTTCACCCTCCACCTTTCCTTCATCGGGTTTAAGCACACCCGCCAACATTTTAATGAACGTAGTCTTTCCCGTGGCGTTTGGCCCTATTATCCCTATGATCTCTCCC
>JAOZFZ010000003.1 GCA_027491945.1 Thermoproteota archaeon
TAGGATGCAGGGTGATAGGGGTCGACATAAATCCGCTTATGGTAGAGAGAGCTTACCTGAACCTTTACTTTCTCGGCTTTTCCCCGGACATGTACACCCTCAAGCAGGGAGATGCAAGAAAGTTTAAGGGCAGGGTAGACGCAATAGTCACAGATCCACCCTACTCTAAAGCGGCTAGCACATATAGAGAGAACCCTGAAGATCTAATAAGAGAATTCCTTCCAAACGCCTGGAATTGTTTAAAGCCTAGTGGCCGTATGTGCATTTCGTATCATTCAAAGTTAAAGGTTAAAGAAGCTGCCTTGAGAGCAGGCTTTGCACTTGAGAGGTCATTCCAAGTGTACTGCCATAGAAAGCTGATGAGGCAGGTTGATGTCTATAGAAAGATAGAGGGATAGAGTTGGAGGTAATTTTCTTAGGAACAGGTGGCTCTGTTCCACTAGGGAAAAGAAACCCATTCTCAATAGCTGTAAAGTTAGAGAGGGAGACGATATTGCTTGACGTTGGAGAAGGCACTCAATTTAAGATTGTAAAGGCGAGGGCTGTATTCGGAAGACCAATGAAAATATTGTTGTCGCACCTGCACGGTGATCATATTTTGGGGCTGCCTGGACTCCTTCAGTCCATGCAGCTTTCTGGGAGAAAGAGTAGACTTGAGATATATGGTCCACCTGGAACAGCCATCTTTGTGGAATTCCACAGAAAATTCTTTCATATGAACCTAGACTTTGATCTTGAAGTGTGCGAAATCACGGGTAAGACCCAGGTAGAAAGGCAGACCTACACCCTTAACTTCTTTGAGGTAAAACACAACGTCTACACCCTAGGTGTAATCCTTCAGGAAAAGGCTAGGAGGGGGAAGTTTAACAGAGAAAGGGCTGAAGAGCTGGGCATACCACCCCGCCTTCGTTCACACCTTGTGAAGGGCCAGCCGGTTAGGGTGGGATCTAGGGTTATTCAACCACATGAGGTCATCGAGCCGCCAAGACCGGGAAGGAAGCTCGTCTATATCCCTGACACGATGTTTTTCGATGATCTAGTTGGAATAGCCAAAAATGCAGATCTTGTGATCTACAATGCTACGTTTTCCATTAAGGACGTAGAGCACGCTAAAAGAAAATGCCATTCTACGGTAGAAGACGTTGTAACCCTTTGTAATAAGTCGAATGCAAGGCTTATTGTTGCCACTCACATCAGCAGCAGATATAACAAGTTAGAAGAATACCTAGAGGGAATTGATGTGCCAGAAAACCTTATAGTAGCAGAAGATATGCTCCGAGTAGTTATTCCATTTCCCGAAAGGGGTAAGCCTACACCTGTCTATCCCGGTTAAAGGGAGCCCCCTGCGTTTTAGGCGCAAGCCAATCTATTAGTTCCATTATTTGATCCGACTCTATCTCTAATACTATGGGGCCCATAGGCGACTCACTTTCCTCCTCACAGAGAGTTACTGTTCCAACAAAGGCTGCTTGTTTATTTAGCATTATGCTTATCTTGCCATTTTTGACATTTTCAGTCAGGACCCTTCTAAAGGCGTCCACAACCTTTCTATCTCTTATCATCCTATGAATTGTAGATAGGCATTCCCTTCCTTTGCAGGTCAGCCATAACCTCATATAGTCTTTTTCTACTTCTCTGTGTTCCTCTATCTCAACATTTGGCGGGATAAGATTACTTAAGGCTCTCCTAACTTTCTCCTCATCTTCCGTAGGGTTTACTATTGCTTTTAACCTCACTAACATCCTGTCGACCCAGCAGCCAATTTCTATCCCTATGTAGGCCTTTGCAGTTTAAATGCTATCAGCCAAGCGAGATTAGGCAATTATGACTGCTCAGGCCTAACCACAACTCCTGGGGCATCCTTTATTTTAAAGATGTAGACAGGGTACGGGGACGTCTTGTACACAAGTTCAAAGTATTCCATGTTCTCGGGATTAACCCCCATCTTCATAATGGTTGTGTTAAATCCAAGTGGTGTTAGTGTGAACCTGTATTCGCCACTTTCACTCTGGAAAGGTCTTATGTAGTCGGTAACGCTTACGTCCGCTATAAAGGCCATGGCTGTCCACTTATAGTTTGAGCCGGTGTAGACGTTTGGTGGCGAGTAGAAGGGATAACCTGTTCCAAGCCCTATTTCCTGATACATGTCCACAACAACATAGCTAGCGTTAAACATCTTAAATATTTTCCAAGCGGTCTTTTCATCGGACATAAAGGCCTTGGCCAAAAGCTGTATCTGCGTCTGATTCACCGTAGCCCCATTTGCTATCGTAACCCTCCCGCTGTAAGTTTCTATCCAATACCCATAGTCCCACCAAGACGCTATGACATCACTTTTTCCCGTGTTGTTAGCGATCCATTTAAGGGCATCGAACCACTCACTATCCCACCCATTGTAAGTAGCGAGGCCAAGCGGATAACCATTTGCCTGATTATAACCAAGATAGCCCGTGTACATAAGTGTCAACACAATTAGCACTGTCAGTATAGACGGTGCTAATATTGTGTTGTACCTCACGCGAACCCTACGCCTCTTGCTTCTTTTCTTCTTAATCTCTCTATCATAGACTCTCCACATAGCCCCCCATCTGTTCTGGAAATTGAGCAAGGCAAGAGAGAAGGGTATCCCTACAACTATGGGTAAAAATGCCGAGAAGAGAGGGATAACCCTAACCATGTTTAGTGAAAAGTAGAAAAGGCCAAGAACTGAGAGGAGCACAAGGTACTTCAGAGGGTCAGTCCTCCTGAAAAACAGGAGCAGTAGGCCAGCGATTCCCAGAAGTAAACCAAAATTCAAGAAGAACATAAGTTGCGCCCCTGTTATGTGTTCTGCAACTGTGTAGATAACCTGCCCCCTCTGGGGTTCCTTGACTGGTGAGATTACTAGGAGCAGCCTTGGCTCTAGACTGGCTCGTGTGGTGAGGAACATTACTGTAAAACAAAGCACTCCAACCCCAATCGGCAAAAATTTCCTCCGTAGTAATGATCTAGACTTTTCTACATGTTCATGGATCACCATGGCCATCAGGGCCGAAGCAGCAAAGGCTTTGTCCATTAGCAGCCCTAGGTAAGATATGTTAGGTAATATAACGCTAGCTATTAGTTCCCCCACTATAGGTAGGGAGAGGGCCACCTTAGCTCTCCCATTAAGTTTATCTAGCAGGATTAAAAGGTAGATTGTGAGCGCATAGATTGCAGGTATGTACCGGTGCCCCTTCCAGAGGCCGGCTGTAATAATTACAAGCACAGCAGACATTAGAGATGCAATAAGGGTCGTTTTTAGGCTCTCGCCTTTTATCGCCACAACGGTGAGCAGAAATGTTGCCAAGATAAAGGGAATGGCTATCTGTTCATGCCTGTAGAACCCCGCTATTGTACGGGAGAGATATCCCCCATTAATGGCCAAAAAAAATGCAGAAAAAACACCAGCAGGCCTATCCCAAACTCTAGCAGTTATCAGGTAGACCAAGGGTACGGAGATGGAACTGAAAAACGCCGGAAAATAAACCGTATACGTGTAGAGGTCAAGGCCAGGAGCCACTGCGGCTATTATCTTATAAATGTATCCGCCTATATAGTAATGCATGGATGGGAAAGCCAAAGGGACATTGATGCCCCACGGATACCATGATAGTGAGTCAAACTCTGGAAGGCGGCCTGTTTCTACTACATGCTTAGTCATCCGATAATGAAAGACGGGGTCATCCCCCGTTAGGAATGCCCCATAATTTTGCGCAGGGAGTAACCGGAAATACACCGATAATCCTGTAGCTAAGCCCACCAAAAGCCAGGTTAATACGCTTTTTACGCGTTCACTGAGCTCTATGGATCTCATCCTCTGTAGAATGCTGTCAGTATAGAGATCTTCATCCTTCAAAGCTCACACCTGCTCTAAACATGCAGCCTTAGTGCGTTCCTAAGAGCCTCCAAATTTTCAGAGCATCCATTTAAAGATTTTTGTTCATCTTTTTCTTCTTTAAAGATGAGACCCTTTATGTTGTTAAACCCAGCAAGGTAGACGAAGGACAGAACTATTACAATTGCGGAGAATACCTTTCCCATAGGCGACTGAATCGCCATGGCTAGATACCCTACCTTCGGTATCACAAAAATTACCTTTCCAAGTATCCGGTCGCCATACACCTCGCTTATAGGGCTCCACGGATCAGGACCAATATTGTTATCTCCCTTTGTTACGAAGTAATAATGGCCATTCTTTCTCTCCACAGCCACAACCCTATGGACAATCGGGTCGGGCCACACCATTGATCTGCGAGTCACATAGACGATAACATCACCAGGCTTTACCTCCTGGGGCTCCACCCCTCTTATAATTACCACGTCTCCTACACTTATATTTGGCTCCATTGAAGGAGTCGGCACATAGAGCATATTCATCGATGTGCCAAGTGTCAGGTTAACGGCTTTATATATCGCCAAACTAAGCAGAAAGGCTACTATAATTACCGCTACAGCTCTTAACACGTCTTTTATTGGTTTTTCGTTCACCCCCTCTGTCTCTTTTTCCGAACCAGCGGATAGCTTTAAATGGCTTTTATCCTCTTCGACACAGGTGGCCTCTTTTTCAAAAAGACGTGATGACCACACTCCGGGCACCTGAGCATTCCAGGTATGCCTTCCATTTCCTTAAGGGTTACATCCTTACCACAGTTCTCGCACACATACATGTTTTATCCCCTAAGTCTCACAGCAAACCTATTTAGACCTACCTTTAAACCTTTCGCGGCGAAGCCCTCAACCACCACATAAAGTGCATCTAACCATCCTGTATGAGTTAAATTTTAATATGCGCCATACGTTCCAGTCCCCTTAAGACCTTCAAGGGTGAAATGAGTAGAGATGAGTGAAATAGACAAGAAGTGGGGGCTTCCTAAAGAGCTATTCGAGGGCGTTGCAAAGGAGGAGCAATTAATAACCATAACAGCTGAGAAGAAAAGATTTGGAAAAATGGTTACGATAATAAAAGGCTTAGATGGCAGGGAGATAAATGTACAAGACCTAACTACAAAATTAAAGAGTAAACTTGCATGCGGTGGGACCGTTAAGCAGGGGGAAATAATTCTCCAAGGTGACCACAGAAAGAGGGTTTATGAGTTGCTTGTTCAATGGGGTTTCAATAGAGATAACATAGAAGTCGAATAGACTGCATTAGTCTCTAAACCCCAAGATATGGCCGTAAGCTACTCCAACTGTAAACCCCACCATGTGCGCCAAAACATTCACGTTCGGTAGACCCGCCCCTACTATCAGAAGCCCCACTGCAAGAATGTCCACGTGAGACAAACCAGTTAACCCATGCATCTGCTCAACTATTAAGACGCCGAAAAGCCCAAGTACAGCAGCAGATCCGCCGGCGCTTCTAACAGTGGGCAGAAAAACCGCAGAAGCTATGTTAGCGCAGATGCCGGCTGAGAAGAACACGCAGCACGTTTTAAACGTTCTGTAAAGCCCTTCGACTATATTACCCACTATATATAGGGCAAAAACGTTCAGGATCAGGTGGATAGCATCTAGATGTAAATAGATAGCGCTTATAAGTCTATAAATCCCTGTTAAAGATATAGCAGACGATGTGACCGCCATTATACTCACATACCATTCTGTAGCAGACAAGAATAGCCTCTTGTATGAGGCGGCTAAATATACTCCAATGAAAATCCCTATGTTCATGCTCACGAAGGCTTTCTCGCTTCTTCTATAAAGAAGCCAGGTCACGATAGGTGAGATAAATATTAAAAGATGTTCAACATCCATTCCACGACCCCCTTTATGTGTTGCATCTAAAACCTCGGGTAGAGCTTAACCCTCCTAGTCTCTAGTCGATCGCCTTTTAATGGCTTAAGTCTATATTTCTTGGAGGTTTAAACCCTATGCAAAGGCCAAGTAAATCTGAGATCGACTTTAAGGAAAAATCCCCAGCAGACTTCTTCTATGAGAATATGGATGTCTGCGGCTTTGATAACCCAATCCGAGCCATCTATACAGCGGTTCGTGAACTTGTGGAGAACAGTCTAGACGCTTGTGAGATGAGTGGTGTCTTACCAGATATAGAGGTGCGCATTGAAGCTCTTAATGCTAAGGCGAACATTTACAAGCTTATTGTGAAGGATAATGGGGGAGGGATACCCCCAAAAAATATACCTGAGAGCTTTGGAAAAGTTTTCTACTCATCTAAGTATGTTATGAGGCAACATAGGGGCAGATTTGGAATGGGGGGAACAATGGCTGTTATGTATAGCCAAATCACAACTCAGCAACCCGTTCATATAATCTCTAAGACACGTGATGTTGTAACGGATATAAGGGTGAGCATCGATATAATGCGAAATGAGCCTGTAATCGACCCACCGGATCTTAATGACGCTGTTAGGCCAAATACAACCGAGGAGCAGGGCACAATAATCGAGCTCATACTTGAGGGAAACTATAACAGAGCTAGAGACAAGATTATCGAATATATCCAGCAAACTGCCATGGTAACCCCATACGCTAACATTACATTCATAGAACCAAGTGGAAAGACCCACTTCTTTGAGCGGGTCATTAAGAAGCTGCCCCCGCTTCCTAAGGATGCAAAGCCGCATCCGCATGGAATAGATCTCGAACTTTTCAATAGGATGGCCCAAAACCATCCGAACATGACAGTTCTAGGCTTCCTGACGGCACTATTCCAGGGAATAGGAAGAAAGATAAGTCTTTTGGTCCTCGAGAGAGCTGATGTCCAACCACATAAACGAGTAAAGGACCTCACAAGGAACGAAAGGCTATCTATTATACGGGAACTTCGAGATTGCAAGGAAGTGAAGTCACCAGATCCATCTTCTCTAGCCCCAATAGGCGTGGAGCTTTTAGAGAGTGGAATTCGGAGGGTGTTAGAACCAGAATTTGTAAAGGCTATTCAAAGAAAGCCTAAGGCTTTGGGCGGGCATCCGTTTATTGTGGAGGCTGCAATTGCGTATGGAGGAAAGATTAAGGTTGAGGAGGGAGGAGACGTAAAACTATACAGGTTTGCCAATAGGATCCCCTTACTTTACGATGAATGGAATGACGTTTCCGCTAGGGTGTTGCGAAAGATAAACTGGAAAAGGTATGGTGTGAAGCCTGGTTCTCCTGTAGCTGTTCTTGTCCATATCTGCTCCACTAATATCCCCTATAAGACTCTGGGCAAAGAGTATATAGCAAATCGACCTGAACTGCGGCGAGAAATCCGCATGGGAATGCTTCAACTGGCGAGAGAGCTTAAGATATTCCTAAACAGAAAGGAGAGGGAAAGGCAAATGGAAAAGGCATTAAAAACCTTCTTAAGGTATGCAGATTACACTGCGCAGTTCATCAGCGAGGCCCTCAGGGGGAAAACTCAGGATGAGATTAGAGATGTGTTTACTGCTCTTATTCATAAAAGACTTAGAAGCTCAGCCGGAGGGTGAAATAAAAAATGTCTAATCAAGGTAGCGGTGCAAAGACCCGTATAATGAGCGACTACATAATCTTGGCAGAAAAAAAGAGCAGAAAAGAGCTCCTGGACAGTCTCCTTAAGGAAATATTTGAACGTGTGCTTAGACAAGCTGAGCAAGGAGAAAACCCTTTCCTAGAAATACCGGAGCGGAGCAAGAACACGATCGTGTATGACGAGAAAAGAGACCTGATTCTGCTCAAGAAGCTACTCTACAGGAGGGATTTTCTAAACCTGAAGAACGTGAGAAAGTTCACTCAAACTCTGGCTATAGCCTCAACGATAGTTGAGCTCTTAAGAAGGGGGATACATGCACAACTCAGGGATGTCTTTTACACAAGGGCCTACATCTTCAACTCGCAGAGGGAATCAGACGATATAATTGAAGATCTAGCAGCAATGACAGGTGTTTATCGCGAAAGTCTTGGTGTTATCGCCAGCGCAAAGGGGGTCTGCGTTGGGGATATAAGGATTAGAGATAGAGGAGATCTGATTGATTGTTCAAGGTTGGGCACTGGCGGCTGGTCAATAACTCCCCTAGTTGAAGAGGTAGAGTTTATAGATGTAAACGCAGAATTCGTTCTTGTTGTGGAAAAGGATGCTGCCTTTTTCAGGCTGGTTGAAGACAAGTTCTGGAAGAAGCATAAATGCATCCTTATTACAGGCAAGGGTCAAGCTGATATAGCCACACGGAGATTTGTAAAGAGATTAAGGGATGAGCTAGACCTCCCAGTTTTTATGCTAGTGGATAGTGACCCTTACGGGTTCTATATAGCAAGCGTTTACAAGCGTGGTTCAATAACTCTCTCATTTGATTCTTTAAGACTAGCAACCCGCGACGCCAAACTTCTTGGTCTTCTACCGAGCGACCTCGACAAGTACGAAATACCTAAATACGCTAGGTTAAAGATGACAGAGGCTGACGTGAAAAGACTCCTTGAGATAAGAAAGTACGCATGGTTCCAAGATGAGCGTTACCAAAAGGAGTTCGAACTTATGCTTAAGAGGGGAGAGAAGGCCGAAGTGCAAGCTCTCTGTTCAAAGGATATAACCTACCTCTCTGACACGTATGTGCCCAGAAAGCTAGAGGAGGAGGATTGGTTAGAGTAATTCTCTACCTCTTCGAACTTGGCTAAAAGCATTTTAGCCCTTTTCTTCACCTCCTTGGTAACTCTAAATGCAACCATTCCCTCTCTAGGCTGCCCATATATCATTATAACCCCTTCATCGCTCAATATAGCGACTGGAAAACCCAGCAGGTCTTCTTCTCCATCGACGATTAGGCAAACCCTCTTGCCCTCCTTAACAATCTCAAAGGCCTTCTTCACAGCACACCAAGCATCAGCCGTTATGTAGCCAGCTGGATTTCTCACTCTCAGCACTAGGTACTCAGGGGGAGTTAAAAATTCAAATTTTCTCCTCTCTACTTTTCCATCAATTATCATGATATGGGGGTACACGCCACTTTTGATTGCTAGACTTGACACAAAGTCTCCGACTGTAACCAAACATGCTTCGTCTAAACCTGGCACTTCAGCGAACGACCTGTAAATATCCCCCTTTGGCTCTCTAACCTTCTCTGCGACGGCTGAATCAGTTAACCTATAGCTTCTAAACCTCAAAGACTTACCCCGCCATTATCCTCTCTATTAATTCGGCTATTATAGGTAGGTTAAATGCTTGGCTCTTCAAACTAGCCAAAGCCCTCTTCAGCTGCCTCTCTGTAGCCATTATTACAGCATCGGTGCGACCTACCTTAAAGTCGATGACATCCCGATGTACTGCCACTTCACCCCCAAGAGCTAAAAAGGTCTGTTTAAGTATTAAGGCATCTGAGGGCGTTAGGTTTCGCAGGAGAAGGATGTGGAATAAACCTTTATCTACCATTTTCATCGCTTGCGAGGAATCTATACCGACCTGTTCAATGACATGTGAGATGTCGCCTTTATCCCTGAGGAAACTTAGCTCTTCGATCTCTATATCCCCCACCGAGAAATGGCTCAGTTTTTTTCTCGTAGCCTCTGCAACCCTAATAGCCTCTACGGTTTCTTTCACATCGTGAGTCCTGATTACATGTGCACCGTTATAAACGGCGATGGCTGCCGCCCCTATTGACCCATAAAGCCTTTTTTCCGGAGGAACATCCCCAAGCAGTCTTCCGATGAAGTTTTTCCTCGATGCTGAAACCATAATTGGTCTACCTAACGTGTAAAGCCTTCTTAGACTAGCTATTATCTCTACATCGCACTTCACAGGTTTCCCAAACCCTATGCCGGGATCCACCACTATTTTTTTCGGTTTAACGCCGGCTCTAACAGCCTTATTTATGCTGTTGGAAAGGGCCTCTCTTATCTTATTGATTGAGCACAAATCTCCAGGTTCCTTATTGTATGCCATAAGAATGACGGAGCCGTCATACTCCGCCACAACCCGCGCCATCTCTTCATCCCGATTAAAACCGCTAACATCGTTGATTATCTCTGCCCCCAAGCTCAAAGCAAGCTCTGCAACTTCAGATCTCTGTGTATCCACTGAAATAGGGATCTCAACGCAGTCTTGCAACACCCTCAATGCCCTTTTTATCAATCTTTTTTCCTCTTCAATGCTTATGCTTTCCCTCTTCCCATATATGGTCACGGGTGCAGTTGAAACAGCACCTATATCAATAAAACTCGCTCCTTGCTGTTGGTATGCCAGACCCGCCTCCCTTATCTCGCTCTCTTCTATCTTCACAGACCTCTTATAAAAGGATCCGCGGCTAAGGTTTATTATAGCAGCAACTGCGACCGAATGGCCTTCTCCGACAATTATCCCTCCAAGTTCTCCCTCTATGATCATCAGTCATCAACCAGTTTCTTTGAAAGTACAACATAGCTTGTAGGCGACTCGTATACCTCAACTCTCACCTCCTCAGCCTCTATAGCCACCTTTACCCCCTCAAAAACCCATTTAGCGATCTCCTCCGCTGTTGTATTTTGTGTTGGAAGTGCAACGACATCTTTAACCGGAAATAGATACTTTCTCCCCTCTATATCTAAGTGAATCCTTCCGTTCTTCTTCACAATCTTAACATCGGGATTTGCAGAGGGTACCAGCACCTTATGATCCACTCTCTCAAGGAGAGTTTGCAATACCTCTTTTAAGTATGTGAAATCGACCACCATTCCATGCCTATCCAGCCTTTTTCGACCCACGCAAAGACTGACTTGATAGTTATGGCCATGGACGGGCTCCCATTTTCCTTTTGTCTTCACGGTGTGGGCTGCTGAAAACTGAGCTCTAACGCACGCATAGTACACCCCGCTCACCAAATCTCCATTGCTGCACCCTTTAACATAAATTTAATTTATAGCTAGAGCCGCTCACTAAAGCCCCGGTTAGAATCTCGGAGGTCTGAAGAGTTGGGGGTCAAAACCATACTTAAGGGCTACTGGGACCTCTTTAGACTCGATCATGGGCTTATGGTTGGCCTTGGAGTCCTTATAGGGGCTTTCTCATCCGGCTTTATAGGCGTGGCATCTAATTTGGCTGCTGGTTTTCTTATCGCCCTCTTGCTGGAGATGGGGACATTTGCTCTAAACGACTACTTCGACTATGAAATAGATAGAAGAAATGAACGGTTTGATAGGCCTCTCGTACGGGGAGACCTCAGCAGAAGGGCCGCCTTCATCTCCTTCTTCTTCACGTCATGTTTGGCCTTGCTTCTAACCTCAACACTAAATGTTGGAGCGAAGATCTTTACTTACATCGTGTTCATTCTTGCCGTCTTGTATGACTGGAAGCTGAAACGCGTTAAATGTATTGGGAACATCTATGTTGCGTTTACGATGGCAGCTCCCTTCATTTTTGGCAGTTTATTGACGACCGGGGGCCTTAAGTCAACCCCGCTTCTTTTTTCCTTCATGGCCTTTTTGGCCGGATTGGGAAGAGAAGTAATGAAGGATGTCTTAGACATTAGGGGAGACGCCATGCTGGGTGTTGCTTCTATTCCCCAGCTAGTCGGTCGGGGTAAATCCCTAAAGTTGGCTGCGGTGCTTAATATCATGGCCATTCTTTTAAGTCCCCTACCTCTCCTTTTACCTAGCTCTCCCTGTTATTTAGACGCCCTGTACGGTGTACCAGTTAGTGTAACCGATCTCATTCTCTTCTACATAGCTGTCCTCCTTTTTAAAGGGGCTGGTGATGATGCGCTTAAGGCTCTACGTAAGCTTTCCCTTCTCGCCTTCTCTATGGCGCTAATCGGCTTTTTACTCGGCTCAATATGCTAAAACTAACCTTTAGTGGGCCGGGTGGGATTCGAACCCACGACCACCGCCCCTTTGACGCTAACATGGTCGTCAAGGCGGCATCATATCTGGGCGCTAAGCACGGCAAACCAGCTAGACCACCGGCCCTCAGTGTACAAGCACCGTTATGTTTTTAAAGTTTACATGGGCTGTAGCAGCCTGCTCTACTTCTTTGGGTTTACTGATAGGTAGTATGTCTCCCCCTCCCTTATATCTAGTTTTGGTGCTTCCCTCAACCTGAACTGTGCAAGTAACCCTCCAAACGTTACTATAAATCTTTTCTCGTCATACTTCCTAAGTAATTCCCCCTTCATCAGTATTCTTCTCTCTACCCTTAATTCCGGTTTTTTTGTCCCCAAAATGATCGTATACTGCTCGTTATGGTGTAGATGCGGAAGTATCTGCTCGGGGATGTCTAGGACTATCTCGCCCTTCTCCAACTTAAAATAACACCGAAAGATTTTTCTAAACCTACTTAACTGGATCTGTTCAAGCTTCGCACTAAATTCCTCCTCATCAGGCAAGTTCAGCACCACGCTGAAGTCCTCAGCTTAGAGCTGGGTAAGTTATTATTGTATAAAAACTTAATCTGGCAGATGGGGATGGAGCGAAATGTTTAAAGCTGCCCTGCGCGGCAGGTTACTATCCTTCATTTATAGGGTATCCTATACCTTTGGAAAACCGATATATGAGAGGTATCTGATTTCAGAGGTCAGAAATAACAACCTCCCGAACCATATAGGCATAATCTTAGACGGAAACCGAAGATATGCCGAGAGCAGAAAAAGAGAGCCATGGTGGGGACACGAACAGGGTGCTAAGAAACTAGAGGAGGTTCTAAGGTGGTGCCTTGACCTGGGTATAAAGTATGTGACAGTCTATGCCTTTTCATCAGAGAATCTCAGGAGGTCCAAGAGGGAGGTCCTAAAGCTCTTTGAGCTGTTCAAGAGAAAGCTTTTAGAGGCTGCAGACGCCGAAATCATCCATAAATATCGGGTTAGAATCCGGGTATTGGGAAGAATAGGCTTGTTACCCCCTGATCTGCAAGAGGCCATCCATTACGCGCAGGAGAGAACAAAAAATTACAGAGATCACACCTTAGCGGTGTGTTTGCTGTACGGCGGTAGACAGGAGATCGTTGATGCCGTTAGACAAATAGCGCGTGAGGTGCTTGAGGGGAAGATAAAAGTTGAAGAAATAGATGAGAAGACGGTAGAGAGCTATCTCTACACTGACGGGCTTCCCGACCCAGATCTCATAATACGAACCTCAGGAGAGGAAAGACTCAGTAACTTTCTGCTTTGGCAATCAGCCTATTCTGAACTCTATTTCTCTGATGTCCTTTTCCCAGAATTTAGAAAGATAGATCTTCTAAGAGCTATAAGATCATATCAAAATAGGAAGAGAAGGTTTGGAAGGTGAAGACCACCCAGCCACGGATGGTGAACATATGCTTAAAGTTAGTAGCTTAAAGAAGCAGGTCAAACAGCTTAAAAGTTTAAAGCAACGTAAGAAGATCTGCCTTATTGTTGATGGTCCAAACATGTTAAGAAAGGATATTTCAGTCTCTCTTTCAGACATAAGGGTTGTTCTGGGCGAGTTTGGGGCTATAAAAATAGGGGTTGTAATATTAAACAGAAACGCTCCAGATAAGCTTGTTGAAGCCATAACCAATCATGGGCTCAAACCCGTAATTTCCGCCGGTGATACGGCTATCACCCTGAGCGTTGTTGCCATGGAGTTCATTATGAGCCCAAAGTTCGACATTTTTGCCCTTGCCACCCGAAATGCTGTTTTCCTGCCTCTCGTCCTTAAGGCGAAAGAGCGCGGCTTAGAAACCCTCGTTATAGGGGCGGATCCGGGCTTCAGTGTTGCCCTTCAAAATGCGGCCGACATCGCCGTTAATCTAAGTGCAATCAATAGGGATGGAAGTTCAAGGCAGGAAGCCTGACCCTCCAGCTTTATGTCTCAATGGACGAAATAGGATTGGTACATATGACGATAAGCGAAAAATTATTTTAATAAAAGCGCCACTCCCTACCCGGACAGTCTCAATTGGTAAGATCACCATCAACCAAATGGTCGGATAGTGAGCTTGATGTTAAACAGTTTTGAGGCATCATATTCCCGTGTAGGGCTGAGGTTTAATCCCTTCTTCTTCTTATCAAGTGAGGCTATTGATTCTTCGTTGCCTATAAGCGTCGAAGAAGTTCATGTTTACCTTCCGATTGATCAAAAGATTCTCTTCACGCTGAAAGAGGTAGAGAGCAAGAGAATAAAAAAACTAGTGTTCCTAATTGGAGTATTTGGACTGGGAAAAACCGAGAGGGCCAAGCTTCTTCAGAACACCCTTCAGAGGAAGAATTTCATTCCCATTTACATGAAGGTGGATACCTCAAACCCTAAGGTCTTAATCCAAAGCATACTGAAGTCGTTAGCAAAAGCTTACGAAAGGGAGTTTTCCCCACCTATAATCGGAAAAATTAAGCGTGACAAAAATCTTGAGTGGCTTGATGTCGAAAGGCTAATAGCGTCACCGAGAAGGACATTTGTGTACATCAGGAACGTCATGGACAGCCTTGCTCCACTGGCAATAATATTGGATGAATTAGAGAATATGCTTTATGCCCATGCAGATGAACAGCGGTTTTTCTTCTCTTTCCTTTTAAGCTTGTACAACATTATGCCTTCTTCTTCTCTTCTTATCATCTCATGCATACCAGAAGCCTTAAGCCTTATTAAGGCATTAAATAGAAAGTTTTTCGAAAAAATAACTGATATCATCCGATTGACCCCCCTAAGCGACGAAGACAGCATAAAACTGGCCGAAAAGCGGATAAGACTTGCAAGAATCGAGGAATATGAAACTGAAGATCCCCTTTACCCCTTCACTCAAGAGGCGATAGTTTACGCTAATCACGTTGCTAGGGGTAACGCGCGAGAGCTACTTAAACTCCTTAGAACCGCCCTCTCAGCCCTAATAGCGGACCCTAACGTGGCGATTATCGATAAGAATTTCATGCAAACTGTTGTTCGGTCTTTGATAGCACCATTAAAGGTCGAAAGGCTGGTAAAAAAGAAGAAGAGGGAACGAGAGTTAGCAATACCAGAAGATTTTCTAGAGGATCTGAAGATATTAATTGAAGACTTCGGGGGCGGCCCAGCCTCATATATACAGATAGCAAGAAAAACTAGACGCCCAGCTATACTTCAGCTTAAAAGGTTAGAGAGATTAGAGGAACTTGGAATTATTAAGGGAAGCTCAGGTCGATACTTCATACCTCCTGAGATGAAAAGGAGAATAGCTGAGAGGATATACGCCCACACCTAGAATGACTAGGCCCCTTAATGGCTCGAAGAGGCTATTCTATCCTAAGATATCATTAGATATCATTGAAAGAGAACTACAAGCAGTGGAGATTGAAGCTTCTTCACCACATACCTTAGCATCATTTCTGTCCTTATAAGGTTTGTCATCCCACCCATAGCCTTACTGATGGTTAGTTTTCGTGCAAACCTTCTATACCATAAAGAAGGCAGGTTCACCACACTGTGGAGACCTCTCCTAGAAGCCTTATCCTATTTAACTGTCCAGGTTTACTAAAGAGAGAGATCAGCACTCAAGATCCTAATCATCTGGTTTCATCCGGGTTCGACTCATCATGCAAGTCTATTGTTAAACACCACCTTTAAAAGAGTTTAGTGGTTCCCACCGTGAACTCGGAGTGTGGGTTTATGGCTGAGGGGTTAGAGAGGTGTGCCGTAAAGGGATGTGAAAATAAAGCCTTTAAGAGTCTGCCTTCTTCTTACCTTCCGCTCTTTCAACAGCTAGGTATAAATGTTAAGGTCTCTGGAAAAAGGATAAAGCTATGTCGAGACCATTATCGGGAAATTCGAAAGGTACGAAAGAGGGTTAAGAGAGTTCTGTTCTAAAAACCGGTGACTTGCGTGAGTGAGCAGCTTCATAGGATGCAGATACCGCGCGAGGTCTGGGTTGGAAGCGGTATCCTCAGCAAAATCCCCTCCCTCTGCTACGAAATAGGGTTTAAACCCGGAGATACCGCGGTTATAGTTAGCGGCCCAAAGACTTGGCGAATAGCAGGCGGAGATATTCAGAGGTTCCTTGAAGATTCCGGTTTCATGGTTTATAAGGCAAAGGTTGGAAGTGTTAGCGAAGAGCAGATATACACTATTCAAGAACTTGTTTTAGAAACAAAAGCAGATCTAGTAATAGGGGTTGGGGGAGGGAAAAATATAGATGCCGCCAAAATAGCATCCTCTCGCGTGAATATACCCTTCGTAAGTGTGCCTACTATAGCTTCTCATGACGGTGTCGCTTCTCCACGGGCAACAATTAAGTCTGAAGATCGGCCATATTCCATTCAAGCCCAGGCTCCAATAGCAATTCTAGCAGATATAGAGCTAATAAGTCAAGCTCCCTTCCGCTTCACAGCCTCGGGCTGTGGAGATCTGGTTTCTAACTTTACGGCTATAAAGGACTGGGAGCTCGCCCATAAATTAAGAGGCGAATATTTTGGCGGTTATGCTGCCTCTCTATCTCTAACCTCCGCAGCTCACATTGTGGAGAACGCAAAGCTTATAGGAAGCCGCAGTAAGGAGGGTGTTCGAGTAGTCGTTGAGGCGTTGATTGGAAGCGGTGTTGC
>JAOZFZ010000005.1 GCA_027491945.1 Thermoproteota archaeon
TAGGGCATGGCGGAGCGAGGGCTTGTTTCCAACAGGGCTACCCTGGAGGCCTTAGCCTCCTCAGCTTAGGCAAAACCCTCAGGTCTCAAAAACACCATCCACATCAAAACTCGTCGTGAAGAAGGATTTCTCCAGGGGATTCTGGAGAAATCCAGGGAAACCCAAAGGCATTTAGGGACAAGGTATAATGGATTGCCTATAAATAAGATTGAATTGGATAGGTGTTTCCCTGGGGAAGCTGGGGAATACTACACACCACCTAAACTTATCAGGGAATTCTGGGGTAAATCCCTTGGGAATATCCTGGGGAAGTAGACCGATTTCTTCCCAAAAAAAAGGATTAACTGATAGCTTGTTAACCTCTTTCAATTCCCACTTTTATAGGATTAACAATTTCTTGAGATGGCTGCTGAGGGGGAACCTATCTAGATTGAATGAAGGCCGCCTCCTTGTCGCGCAGACTTGAAGAGGCGGCCCGCAGCCACCCCAATCCGGAGATCGTAGCGAAAAACTACGCCCTCATAAGGCTTGAGAACTGCCTTGCTACGGAGAGGAGAGCAGAAATCTTAACATAAGCGACTACCAGCCCTCCTACATTAGAGTCAAAAACCCTCAAGGGAGGCCGAATCGTCTATCAAGCTCTGGACCCGGAGACATGCAGAGCCCTCGACGAGTGGAATTAGGATCGGGAGGCGCAAACACCGCCAGGCAGACCCCGAAGCTCTCTTCGTCAGGGCCGTCAGGGGTCAGCCTAAGAGGCCTCAGCGAGATCTACGCCGAGATCCGTCGAAGAGCAGGTATCCATAAACCCCGAGCCGGATTCCTCCAAGAAGAGGCCGCATCACAGACCTACATCATCGAGACATATCAGGTCCCGTGACGATGCCATGTTTTATGACATGCTCGAGGAAAACGTCAATTCCATAAAGTGGAAATTGAAAGATGAAAGCGTTAATCTTTATGGGTTTTCTTATTAGATAAGTTAGAAATCCCACAAAGAGGAGAGGCAATATCTCTTTATGAGTCTTCCTATCCTAATGATGCCTGTATATAGCCATAAGCCTCACATCTACTTGACCTCTTTATGAAATCTTTCCCTCTCGCTTGGGGATAATCGTGGTATGGGTATCCTAACTAAGTGAAATTCTAACGTTTTAGGTGGAAAACATACCTTAAGAACATACTTAACCAACCTGTCATCAGCCATTTCGGGCGCTTCTGAGCATTCAGCCAGCATCTTTAGCAACTCATCCCTATGAACGGTTTCATGGTCCAGCTTACCAATCTTCTTCCCTCCGGATACTAACTTTGCGAAATCTTCAGCGATACCAGGTATTTTGGGAGCTATAACGTGATATACATTTCTAACAGACTCAGCTATACAGACGAGAGTTGCATCTATCGGCATAGTCTTCCTACCCCCTGCAATACACACATAAACCTTATCAATATCTCCCTCAGTCCACTTAACGGCTGTCTTAAGGGCGGCGTTAAACTGCGTTCTGAAAGTTCGACAATCATCAACTCTCACGATATCATCTAACGTAAGCTGTTTAAGAGTCAAAGTCACATGGCTAAGGTCATATACCCTGAGCTCCTCAGCCAAGTCGGGAAATCTATCGACCCTAGAGCTCCAGTACAGGGCAAGCTTCAATGCATGAAAGGAAGATAGTGCTCCCATCGTGGTTACTGGGATAGCCCTATTGACTTCTACACCGCGATCCAACAACCCCATCAGGAATTCTGTAGCTATCGGCGGCGAAAGACCAAGAGTAAAAACAGCCACACAACCCTCAACCATCAAATAAAGCGATGAGGTTATAATATATATTTCTTACCAAAACTAAGAGAGTTAATTCCTAACAGTCTCTTGCCTTGAATTTTATACCTTTAATCTCCTTTTCTTGTCCTATCTTAAAGTATTCTACACAAACTTTAAGTCTATGTTGAAGGAAGTTAGCATCTATAAGCGACTTATTACGCCTCAACATTTTTCTTCCTACCAAAACTAATGCAAGTACACACATTCCTAGTTTCTTAGCACCATTATAGGTTTATGGAAGTTGACAAGCATCTTTTGGTTTAATTGTTTTAAATTTTTCCCACTATTATTATCATTGATAACTATGTTTCGTCAACTTAAATACCCACCATAATTATCACAATCTAATGTGTGTGCTTAACATATTAATATACCATTCTTTCCGCCCTCCTGGTGGCTGTTCCTCAACCCTCAGTATGGAGCCTGGCTTCAGACATGACAGGAGCTTCTTCGGCTTTTTAGCCCTCGCAAGCCACCCTCCTATGGGAATCACATCCCCGACGAACCACAGCACCTTAGCGTCGAGCGTGTACACCTCTCCGTTCTTTGAGAAGAGAGGTATGTGAGAGACGGCTAGTCTAGTTTGTCCCTTTCTCCTTACGAGGGACTCTAGAATGGCTTCGGAGGGCTTTAATTCAACTCTGGCGATTCCCTGTTCCCCACCCACCCTCATCAGCAGTTTTCTCCCGGTTACGAGGGCATCGCGTACGGCATCGAAAAACGGGGTCTCATCATCCATCACGACATCACAGCAAAAGCTTACTTCGTCGCTGTCTCCGTAAACCGTGCTCAACTCGAACCTCTCGACGACCTTCTTGGAGTACAGGCTGGGAGGCAAGACCGTCCTCTTAGCTCGATGCATGTGAAAGCTCGTCCTCTCTCCCCTCGAAACCCTTAAAAGGGCTGGCGAGCCGTATTTCAAACCATCTTCACTTACCTCTAGCAGTAGCATCCCATCCCTCACCACTTCTTTAGTAGGTTGTTGCAATAATGCCCTAGGTAACCCGAAGGAGTTTCCCCCCACCTTTACCCCGGGAGAAACCCTCATGGACACTATAGACCCATCTTCTAGGAGCATCATGCGACAGGGAGCCGGCACGTAGAGCTTTTCACCCTGCTTGAATTTGGCAGCGGCGTACACGCCGTAGAGCCTTAAACTACCGTTTAAGACAGCCTCTTCTAACTCTCTTGGATCCACACCCGCCACTCCTGATATAGCGGCTAGGGCAACTCCCCCTATGGTGTACATGGTCGGCCAAATGCGGGATGTAGGCCTCTCGTAGGGGGTCAGTTCCTCTTGGCCGCCGAAGAACATGTATCCCGTGGGCTTTACCTTAACCGTGAACCTCATAACCACCACCCAACACAAGCG